>PKUC01000004.1 GCA_002868865.1 Desulfuromonas sp.
AACCAACATAAAGATGAATGTTACCTTTTTCATTTCTTACCTCCCAGTAAGTTTGTGACCTGCTCTTTCAGGTCCGTTATTTCCAGCATGCACTGGCTTTGATGTGAAATTCGGTCTCTACGTTCCATGAGATCGCTTCAGACCAAATCGTTGATAACTTGACTTTCCTTATTAGCAACATGAATGCCATTTCTTGACATAAATAATTTTGTCTTTATTCTCAGCTAGTTACACATTCCCTTTGGCGCAAAAGAATGTTTTTACCTCTTTCCCAGGGACCCTCTTCTTGTTTTTGTTCAAAATCCGACGGAAGATCCTGTCTCAGACTCAAGTAAGACCCATATCTGCCTGTTATTATTCTGCTAATTTAACTTTCCAGGAAGTTGTTCAGATTTCGACACGTCATGAACGGTTCCATAGGGCCAGAGCAACCATCACTCCTCTCCGGCACCGCCACAATTCAATAAATAGCTGTTTTTACTAACTTAATTAATCTAACAGTCAAACAAAAACACAACGGTCCACATTCAAAGATGATCAAATTCCGACACAGGAGGGTGGTTCCGACTTAAAAAAGGAGGCGTGGGGGAAGAGCTTTAACTCGGGATGACGAACAGATGACTGGGCAAGCTATGAACGGAGAAAAGTTGACGAATTAGCGGTTCAGCGCCGCATCGATGGTCGCACGCAGTTGTGAGCGGCACCAGGGCTTGGGAAGGAACTGGAAGAGGAAATTATCGGCTAACGCCGCAAGCAGGGTCTGATTGTCGATCGAACCGGAAAGCAGGATGGTATTGGTATCCGGGCTGGTCCGATGGACCTGCTTGAGGAAATCGATACCGTTTATTCCCGGCATGCGGAAATCACAGAGAACAACATCAACCGGGCCGGATCTGCTGATAAGCTCCTCGCCCTGCTCTGCGCTGGATGCAAGCATCACCTCGTACTCATCGTTACGAAAAAACCTCATCAATGTCGACAGGATATACGGGTCATCATCGACACAGAGAATCTTTTTGCGGGGAGGTCCAATGCCTTTATTATTGTCAACCGGGTCAGACATAGAGGTGCCCTCTGTCTTTATTCAATAAGAATCAGTGCACTTACCTTTCGGCTGATCAGTGTCCGGCTGATTGAATTTGCACAGAGCATGCCACGCAGGCCACTTCCAGTGATTTCTGTTACTGCTGAATGACGACAACAACAGGAGCCGCACCGACGTTCATCTCTGCGATTTTTTTCTCCGCGCTCACGTCGACAACACTGATACGCCCGGAGTCGCGGTGAGCCACATAGAGGATCTGACGACTTTGAAAATAAGCCAGGTCAGCAGTCGGAGCATCTAACCGGATCCGTCGCTGAACGGCAAACTGCTGAGGAGCAATCACAGAGAGAGAGTTATCTTCGGCATGTCCGGCAAAGATACGCTCGTGCTCATCGTCAACAAGACTGACAGGGGCGAGGGCTACGTTGATGCGCCTGATGAGCGTCCTCTTGCGCAGATCGAAAACCAGGATAGCATTGCTGTCGGTGTCACAGACATAGAGTCGTTCTGAATTGAACAGCAGGCCTGACGGGCTGATGTCGACCGGAAGCACCGCAGTGACTGCAAGCGTTTCCGGGTTGACCAGGTAAACCTGCTGACTGAACTTTGAGCTGATGGCCAGTTGCTGACGACCTTCATCCTCGATATAGAGGATCTCCCCGGGTGCGACGCCAAGAACGGAATCTTCGACGACAGCACGCCGTTGCAGGTCGACCTTGACCAGCCGGCCGGCGGCAGAATCGGTCACGAAAGCAAACCTGCCGTCGGCAGACAGCTCCAGATGGGCCGGGCCGATCAGGGACGAGAGGGAGACCCTGTCAACCACCTTGTAGCTGGCGCCATCAAGCACGTAAATGCTATGCGGCCTCTGGCTCAGAAGATAGACCCGGTTCCGGGCCCGGTCGTAGCGAACATCCTTCAATTGGCCGGGGAAGCCGATTGCAGAGGTGATAAAATGCCGATCACCGCTGGCTATGTAGAGGGTTCTGATCTTGTCGGCAACAATGTAGACATTTTCACCCGAGACCGACGAAGCCTGTCCCCGCAGCGACAACCTGGGGACGTCTCCGGATGCCGGGGCATAACAGTCGCCGAGATGCCAATCCAGGAAGAGGCATTTACTGTCCTTGTCTGTCAGGCTCAGGTTCCGCGAAATGGGCAGAGTCAGGGTGACACCCTGACTCGAGACCGAGCCAGTTCCCTGCTCCAGGCCACTGACATGCAGCCGTGCCTTACGGTACTCTCCGGGCGGCAGAGCGATAAAGGCAAGCAGAACCTGACGGCCCTTCAGCTGCTGGTATTCATAAGACACGGGGCCGTCAACAAGGCGCAACCAGGACTCGCCATCGAAAAGCTCAATCGAATCGAGTTGCAGGGAAGGGTTGCCGGGACAGTCGCCAACGGGCGCAAGATAGATCGAAAGCTTTGCAGTCGCCTTGCTGGCCGGTTCGATGAAACGAGCACTGGAGGTATGTGCCGGCGGCATGGCACAGCCGAACAGCAGCAAAACCAGGACCAGATGAGGAATATGTCGACACAGAAAGTTCAAGAGCCGCCTCCGGGACCGCTGAAGCACAGCAAGGCCTAGTTTTTACTACTGTGGCACACGGCGCAGCCACCAAAACCGTCTGTCAGTCCCGGCACATAGGCTGCGGCATAATCCCATCGCAAACTGTCCAGGTAGGGAGAGCCATGTGCCCGGTGGCAGGAAAGGCAGGTGATGATCGCTTCCCCCGCAGCGCTGGTCACAGTCGGGCTGCTCAACACCGTGGTGATATTTGTGCTGCCCAAAGGGATCAGGTTATTGTAACCGGACCCGCCGTTGTAATTCGCGTACTCTCCCCCCGAATTACCCAAGTCAAAGTCATTGGGGTGTCTCAGCCAGGGCGATGACGTCCCCATCTCGTTGATCGGGCTATGAAAAAGCCCATGACAGCGGGCACAGAGCGTGCTGATCGTGGTCGAATCACTGCCGCCGCCGGGATCATCCACGCCCTTGTACTGGTTGTGGTCCGAGGCGGAAAAGGTGTACTCCCAATCCGGATCCTCCTTGCCGGCAATACCGAGCAGCATACGGAAGCCAACGTAAGGCACAGTGCCCGGGTTGGTTACGGTATCATTACTGAGGCTGCCATGGTGGCCTCCTCCCAGCGCTGCGGTGATATCGGCAACCGAGTGCGTACCGTGACATCCGTACAGCCCCGAGCAGGAAACCTGCTGACCGGGGGGCCAGTTTCCACCAGCAACCCGGCTGCCGTCTGCGGCGTCGCGACCGGCTTCGAAACCGGGTGGCACCGACAGGGTCGCGTCCGCAGTCGACAGAATGTCGACATTATGCCCCCTGGCATCACCCTGTGCTTGGTTGACCCAGTAGAAGCTTCCTCCGGCGGGGATATTGCCGATTGATCCGGAGGAGTTGTAAATGGGCGCGGTGGTGGAGTTGACGTAAGGCGCGCTGCCGTCATTCACCCCGGTATGACAGCCGGCACAATCATCCGTCAACAGCGCCCCGTAAGGCCCTCCACTCCCCCATTCGGCGAGAATTGTTCCGTCCTGGCTGAAGTGCATCGCATGGCACCCCGAGCAGGGCCCGGTGATGACGGCGCAGACCGCCCCCGGAAGCAGCAGAACCAGAAGCACTGCCAGCAGTGCTTTCCCGGCCGCCAGGGATTCAGACGTTGTGGCAATATTCTTCATTGATTTAGATGTTCACTCTCAGCTCACTGACGCGCAAAAATTTCAACCCGGCCATTCCCCTCTTCAACCACGCACAGACGGTTATCCCAGTCCAACAACAAATAGGCACCGTAGGAAACTTGCCCCGGCGCTTGCCCCTTAGACAGGAAATCGAATTTGTGTTCACCTTGCCGGTTGTAGACAGCCACCTTGCCGGCGTGACGATCCAGAATGTAAAAACGATCCGTCCCTTCAATCTCCAGGGCAGTCGGGAACAGCAGATTGCCCTGCAATGCGACTGACTCCTTAAGTGCCCCCTTGCTATCGAAGCGGTAAACCTTCTTTTCCAGGCAGTCCAGGGCGTAGAGGCCACTTGGTTTGATCTTGAAATCGCACAGGCCTTTCGCTCCTGCAGGGGCTGCATAGCGTGCGGACATATTGAGATCATCGTCTAAACGGACGATTGAACCGCTCAGGCGATCCTGCACATAGAGCCGGTCCTTTTCGTCCAGCGCAATCCGCCCCGGGACAATCCGATTGCTGGCATCATCCTCAAGCACGAAGTCACGAATCGATTTTTCGCGGATATTGACATAGAGAAGCTTGTTCTCGGCCCGCTCGACAATCCAGAATTTACCAGAACTGGTCCTCGCCATGGCCACCGGGGTCTGCAGTTGACCGCCACCGTCAAAAGCCGCAAGGTATTGCCCGTTACTATCGAAAGAGAGGAGCTTCCCCTGCCCGGCGTCGACAACGTAATAGCGCTTTTTCTCCATGTCGTGTCCGAGAAAAACCGGGGAGATGGCTTTGACCTCAGATTCGAGAGTTGGAATCTGCATAACCAGCTGCCAGGGGACCGTTTGTGCAAAAAGAACAGAGGAACTACAGAGCCAGGCCAGCAGCACAGTGAGATATATGATGCAGTGTTTGTGTCTCATGATTATTCTCCGGGACGCCATCAATAGCCTCTATGGCACTGAACGCAAAGTCCTTTTTCGGCTCCACCACGCAGAAAATATTTGAACTCCGTACCGACGTTGGCATCGTGGCAACTGACGCAGGTCATGGGCTGTCCGGTACGCGGGTCCAGCGCATTTTCACCCAGGGGATGGGTAAACGTTGAGTGATCTTCGTGGCAACCGGAACAGACCTCGCTGGGTTTGGTAATGAACATTGCGACCTGGTCACTCCCGTGCAGGGTATGGCAGTTGCTGCAGTTATCCCAGTCCGTGTGCTTGTAAAGCGTCTGCTTGCGGCGCTCAAAAGTCTCCTCGTGACAGGAGCGACAGACCATTCCCTGATTACTGGGGAAAAACCCCTCCCTGTCCCCTGCGTGCGGGTTGTGACAGCTCACACACAGGTTGTCCGCGTCGGTCGCCCGCAAGTGACTGTGTGTCCGATTGAAAGACGGCAGAACGTCTTCGTGGCACTGCAGACAGACGTTGATTCCCGATTCTTCGGCGTGGCAGGCATCGCAACTCTTTTCTGCAAACGGCATATGGGTCACACTCCGCACCAGTGACTGGCTCTCGCTGCCGTGAGTATTGTGGCACGATAGACAGTCTATCTGCTGCAAATCTCGACCCAGATGCTTCTCGGTGAGATCCTTGCTCTGGTCATGACACTTGAGACAAAGAGCCGCGCCGGTTTCCCTGAGGAAGCGGAAATCAGCGGAACTGTGGGGATCGTGGCAGGCGCTGCATTCTCCACTCAGGTACGGCGCATGGCCATATTTAGCGGTAACAGGCTGATCATGACAGTCATAGCAGGCGCCCTCCAGGTCATAGCGCAGCAGCGCAGGATTTGCGGAACTGTGCGGCGCATGGCAGGCACTGCAGTTGCCCTGCTGCAACGGCGGGTGAATATATTCATCCTGATCGAGCCTGTCCTTGATATCATCATGGCAGGTGAAGCAGAGTGATCTCTGGTCCGCGAGCAGCAGGCCTTCGTGCTTGGACACATGGGGGCTGTGACACTGTCCGCAGTCCCCGTCCGCAACCGGTTCATGAACGATCTTGCCCTGAAACTGTTCCTCGTCATGACAATCGAAGCAGACTGAGAAATTGGCCTCGGCCGGACCTGTCGTCAGGCACAGGCTCAACAGGATCCCCCCCAGCCAGAAACTTATCTTCACACCATATTTCATCATGACTTATGCCCCCGTATGACAGATGGCGCAGTCACCTTCAGCGAAAGGTTCGTGCGTGACCGGATGGGTCAAGGTATTATCAGGCCCGCCATGGGGGTTGTGGCAGCTGCGACAACTGTCACCGGCAGGTGCAATCCCGTTATGTACCTCCTTCAGCGCATCAGGCTCAATATCATGGCAGGAGCCGCACAGCTCTGCCGTCCATTCGGACTGAACGATCAGGTCGGTATCGGTGAAGTGGGGATCATGGCAACTCAGGCATTCACCCTCCATGGCTGGCTGATGTCCGACTCCGCTCTCCCAGAACACGTCTACCGAGTGGCAGTTCAGGCACAACTGGGGAAGACTCTGGCTGAGGAAGAAATCCCCATCGTTCCCGTGCGGTGCGTGACAGGAGGCACAGTTATCATGCCTGCCAACAGCAATGTCAACAGGCGTCTTGTCGTCGTGACAGGAGAGACAAAGTTCCCCGGTAGAAGCCGCAAGCAGACCGGGCTGGTCACTGGCGTGCGGAGTATGGCATGACGCACATTCCCCATCAACGAAGGGCATATGTCGGTTGGGCAGTTGCCTTTCAGTCGCCAGCTGTTGATGACAGCTGTCACAAGTCTCGGCATCTGCCCCCTTGAGCAGGCTCTCCGCTTCGGCTCCATGCGGGCTATGACAGGAAGAACACTCGCCCTTGGAAAACGGTTTATGCAAACTGAGTTTGCCCATGTCTTCGGTCACGGAATCATGACACTGGGCGCACAGGACCTGCTGGGGATCGGCCAGAACTCCAGCAAACGGACCTTCATGACTCTGGTGACAGGTCAGACATTCCCCGTCTGCGGCCGGTGGGTGAGCGACGGCATGAACCGTAGCGACATCCTCATGACATTCCAGGCACAGGCTCTCCGGTGCAGCCGACAGCAGGGCCGACTGCCCGGCAACAGGTCGGTGCGGCTGATGACAGCTTAGACACTCACCCTGGGCCGCAATCGAGTGCCCCTGCCCCTGCCCAGGGCGATTCGGTTCAGGCCCGATAAAGTCAAACTGATGGCACTTGAAGCAGAGACTTTCGGGTGACTCCGCGATCATGCCGACAAAATCGCTGGCATGCGGCGAATGGCACTCCAGGCAATCCCCGCTGGCCACTGGCGCATGGCTTTTCCCATCGGCCGTTTCAATCTGCTCATGGCACTGGTAGCAGAGCTCTGCCCCCTTGGCAACCAACGCCATATTTCCAGCCCCGGGGTTCTGGTGACAGGATTCACATTCCTGACCGGCGACGGGGGCATGCACCTGGTTTTTGAGGAGAGCCGTCTGGTCGGACGAATGCACGGAATGACATTCAAGGCAGTTCTCCGCTACCGAAAAATTGCCATGTTTCTCACTGAATGCCTGTGAACCCAGTTGATGACAGCTGGCGCAAAGCTCATCCGTATCTGCCACCAGCAAACGCTCAGTCGATGACCCGTGCACGGGGTGGCAGGAGGCGCAACCCTCGGTGACCGGCTGGTGCACATTCTTGCCTGCAAAAGGCTTCTGGGAATGGCACTTGTAGCAGAGCGTAGGTTCCGCCGCAGTCAGGAGCTTCTCGTTTTCAGAGTTATGCGGCTTATGACATTCCTGACAGGTCCCCTCAGCGACCGGAGCGTGAACCAGTTGCATCTGCCCGAGAGAATTCCCGAGTTCTTTATGGCATCGGAAGCAGAGGTTTGGCTCATCCTCGCGCAGAAAGGCACCGCCGATCTGCCCGTGAGTCCTGTGGCAGGTCGAACATTTATCTTCCTGCACCGGTTGATGAACGACACCGGCCTTGTACGTCTGCGCGTAGTCTTTGTGGCAGTCCAGACAGGTTTTCCTCGCCGCTGACTTTGCCGATCGGCTCGATTCAGGTGCCGCGCAGGATGTCAGCAGAATGGTCCCCAGCAGAGCAAAACAGCAAAAAACGGACAAACCTATCAAGTGACTAGTTTTGGGCATCGGCATTCTCCAGGATTCGACCTCTGGCCTTCTTCCATGCACTCTGGTTGATTTTAATGGATGAATTTTCCCTAAGTCGCTGAAGATATTCCACGCGGCTCCGGGCGAGTTCCCTGTCATACAACTGGCTGCGGATCAGATTTCTGACATCAGCCAGCGGCATCACCTTGCGGTCCAGATGCCCTATCAGTTTAACAAACTTCAGTTTGCCTTGACTCGCAACCGGACCCACCGATTGTCCGGGAACCATGGTCTCCAGAGCGTCCCTGACTTCTTCTGGCAGGTGCGCCTTGGGCGTCTGCTGCGCCTCCAGACCGGTCGGTTCTAGCACTTTCATCACCGTCGCAAAATCCTCCCCCGCTTTCAGACGTTCAGCCAGCACCGCAGCGAGTTTTTCACTTTTGGTGTCGACAATATACGCTTCCACGAGGTCAACGTCTTCGGAGTAGTTCTCCGGATGCTGTTCATATTCCTTCTGGATATACTCATCGCTGATGCTGACCAGAGGATGGAGCAACTCTTTTTCCAGCTCCTTTATCAGGCGGTTGCGCCAGTAAAAATCGAACACAGACTGCAGCGGTGGGCGCTCCTGATATTTGCGGTCAAGGGATTCTTTTCCAAGCAGGGTCTGAGTAATCGCCCCGATCACGACTCCGTCAAGAGAAACCTGGAACAGTTCTGCGGCCCGCTCGGTCCAGGCCGATTGCACGCGCATCTGCTTCAGGGCGGTCTGATACAACTTTTCCGCCTTGATTTCCGTTTCGCCGATCTTGATTGCAGTTTTCTCGGTCGCGCCCTCGGAAACACCATCAACGGTTATCTGCTGCAGAACCTCCTGATCAACCTTGACCTGATATTTTATTTTCAGGTCATCGATCAGTGTCTCTGTCAACCTGACATCTTCAGATTTTCTGTAGGTGCTGAGCAGTTTTTCCTTGACGCTGTTGAAGTCCTCGGTGGTTCCCTCTCGTGAGGAAAGGAGTTCAATGAAATAAGTCGCTTTCTTCCAGTCGATGGGTTTACCGATCTGGCCGGGCTCAAGCTGGAGTGCCACCTCACGCAGAATCTCCGGAATCTTGAGGGGACGCATTTCACCGGTCTCTTCAGCATAACGTTCGCTGTCGGTATAACCGGTCACCCTGGCCACCTCATCCAGGGATTTCCCCTGGGCGATCAGGTCCTTGACCTGTGTCAGTTCCTCATCCGTCTTCAGGGCCAGCATACGCAGGTTCAGAAAAGGCGCATAATGTCCCTGGTAGTATTTTTTCAGGTCGGCATCTGCTGGATCTAAAATTTTGTCGGTAATCTCTTCCTTGCGCAGCATCATCAACGACTGGACCTTGAGAAAAACATCGACCTTGGTCTGGAAAGAACTGTTTTCGTAAAGCTGCATCTGATTGGCTTCCTGCGCCATAAGCACCCAGTCGATATATTCATCCGGGGATTCAGGTACTTCCATACCCGGCCCTTCCCACTCTTTCCACCAGTTAGCAAAATCATCAATTGTAAGAGATTCCTCATTCACAACGGCGACAACATCGCCCTTCCCCAAGAAAAACGCCTGAGCATCGAGTGCCAGTACAGAAAAAAACAACAGCAGCGACATGCAGATATATCTGGTCCTCATGGTAGACAATTCGCGACTCCCTTCGTTCTCCATCTCGAGATTATTTCTTCCGCTACCCTGGCCATCAGGCCGGTTTTCGTTCTTACAATACCTATGTGCATAATTTTCCGGTATTCGTCACCGCGGCGCTGGTGAAAGGTATCTATCAGCAACTTTCCCGTTTTCACATCAATCATTTCCACCTTGATCGAGAGATAAGGGATGCTTCCTTCCCGGCCCGACACATCAATCCCGGAATTCATAATTGTACCACGAATGACAGCATCCACCCGCAACCGCTCACCCAATTGGCGGTAAACCTTGGTTCGCGTCTCCATCAAATCGGGGATGAGCATTTTTTTCTGCCTCAGGAAATTCCTGACCTCACCCTCGGGGATCACAGTAAACTGCTTCGAGTTAATCAGCTCATTACTAAAGATACGGCTGGATAGCTGGCCGATACCCGGGTCTCCCGCCTCATCGACGAAGGGGACAACGACAACCCGGCAGACACTGGTCGCCAGTTCCGAGTCGACGACGACGATATCTGGTGCGTCCCTGCCGGCACAGGCCGGAAGCAACAGCAAGGCCATAAGAACCAGCAGCCGCACTTTCAGGCGTTCAGCCATCAGAAGTTATCCACCCACTCGGGCTCCCGTGCTCCCGCGAATGCGGGCTGCTCTGGATCAGCCGCCCCCTTAACGATCTCAATTTCGGTGTGCTTCAACTGTAGACGGTTGCCCAGCTGGTCTCTGGTCTCCACATCACAGATGATCAGGCCTTCCCCGACATCGTCAGGGATCTGAACGACCGACGGCAGGGTCTCGCCCTCCTGCGACATCAGCACCTGCCCTTTTTTGTGCCGGGCTTTCAGCTTCCAGGAGACGATAGGCGCAATCACGTCCTGAACGGGTTTTATCCTCAAAAATTTCTTGTCCCCCTCAAAGAAAACCTGCAACTCCAGACTGGCCGGTTCTCTCTGAAGGGCAACTTTTTTCGAACGAACGACCTCATTACCCACCACATCCCAGGCCTGCAATGAGATGGTGTAAAGTCCGTCTGCAAGCTTGCGGTGCGCCAGATCCTTGCCATCCCAAATAAACCGGTCAGGAAGGTTGCCCACGTGCTGTTCGGCCAGAACCTGCTGATTGTTTTCATTCCTAATATCTATCATCCAGCGTTCCATTTGGTGACGCCTGGACATCTCCGGAATGATCACCAGGTGATCTCTGAAAAGGGTTAAGTTTTCGGTGGCGACGCCCTTATGAAGAGCCAGTTCAAGCGCCGGGGGGGCATCAAGGACATGGTATCTCGCCAACTCAGGTATCGTTTCTGCCGCCTGCCCGCCATCTCGCCCCAGCAGCAGCGAGATCTCATAAACACCATTTTCGCTGGCGGCGACCAGCCTGCCCCGGTAGCTTCCAGGCACCTGCCCCGGCTGCAGAGGGAAGATATCTTTACCCACCTGCAGGGCCAGATCCGTTGGCGGATCACGCAAAAAGGCAATTTCCAGCAGGCAGTCCACAACTTCTCCGCTGGCGAGATAATTGGATGACAGGTAAAAATTCAGAATCTGATATGCCGGAGTCTGTGCCTCCAGAACCGGGAAATCCAGAGCCCCGACACTTTCGCTGAGCAGATTAAACAGGACCACATCCTTGAGGGCGTGTATGGCATCAAGATCCTCCAGCCCGAGAACACCGCGAGTTTCCTCGGAGCTCGAACCCAGGGTCCCGCCCCAGACAGGCAAGCCGGAATTCACGTCATAAACAGTCGCCGTGATTCCGAATGTAATAGCAGAACTCACCTGTGGCTCAAGCACAGTGCCGACGAGGACGTGCGTACAACCGAATTCCTCCCCCAGCTGGCGCACCAGCAGCGTATCGATATAACCGGCAAAGCGGATTCGTCGCTCGGACATGAAACGAATTACTTCTTCATGAGGAACGACATCAACCCCCAGCTCAGCGAGCATGGAGCCGGCGTCCATGGTGGTCTCCAGGTCGACGCCGTCGATGCCGTCTCCGCCGTGCGAGACATCTGCCAGCGGTAAAACAGCAACACTTCGGGCTTCAGCACTGCCAGGGTCACCGAGCAGGGACAGCACGGAAAAGCAGACGGTGAACAGTAGCCACAATATGGGTTGAAACAGTCTAGACTTCATCTCTTCTGTCCTGGACTCCCCCTAGAGCGTTTTAAAAAGTTTTGCCAAGAGCTGCATGCTCACCTGGTGAATATCATTGCTGGCGAAACCGAAAATCCTCTGCCAGGTCCGATATCCGCTTTCGCTGCCATGCGCCTGCCAGACGATACGACCCGAGTTCGCATCGACCATGCGCAGAGTCACAGCCACCACCGGGTAGCTGTACGGACCATTTCGAACCGTCTCATAGCTGTCCACGGAGCCGGCGATATAGGCATCCACCTTCAGGTTCTTGGCAAGGACCTTTGCTGAAGCCTGATCAAGCGAAGTCACATCCCGACCCGCAACCTCTTCACGAAAGAAGTGTTTCAGGTCACCTTTTTCAACGACCTCAAACAGCCCCCTCTTGAGCACCGCCGTTGTCAGGATATCGACCATCCGCTCATCGGCATATTCATCTTCAGAGTTGTTTTCAAACGGCAGCACTGCGACCCGGCTATAAAAACTGAAATCCAATCCTTCCTCAGAGAACGTTTCAATTCGCTTAGCACAACCCGTCAGCAGCACACCAATCATCGCCAGCAGAATCAGCCTAACAGTACATAAATACACTCTATTACCTCCATCATAGGCCGCCTGCTCGAAAACAATCAAGGCCAGCCAGGTGCTCTTTAGGAAAAATATTCACAAGTCCAGAACTAAACAACCGGAGACTAGAAATTTGCCGACAGCTCTATAAATACCGAGTCAACATCTTCCGCCTCCAGGCGTTGATATGTATAACTACTATCCAAAGCAAAATTCCTGCCAAAGTCCCAGCTTAACCGTGTGGTAAAAAGACCGGTATCAGCTTCCGCCAGGCGGACCGAAACATTCTCGCTCAATTCCAGCCGCGGCGTCATGCGCCAGGAACAGACACCACTCAGGTTGGTCACCTCGTCGGCACGATCGTGGCGAACGCGCAGCAGGAAATAAAGCACGTTTGACGGTCTGTAGGTCATCGTACCACCATAGGCGCTGGAGGCCTCAATATCCTCGCCCGAACCTGCCAGATCGTTTTTTGAGTACTGATAAGAATAGTCCGTATCCACGTTCACCTTCGGACTGATCCTGGCCATAATACTCAGACGGGCGTTCCAGGAGCGGGACCGCAATGAGCTTAGCAGGTTGTCACGACTATTGACATTGACGGCAAGGGTACTCGACAGATCGGGAAATATGCGGGCCGAAGTGTACAGAGTGACAGTGTCCAGCACATAGTCCCTATCACTATCGGTAAAGCCTTCAGAGCGGGTATATCCCAGCGAGTAGTTCAGTGTCGTCAGGGGTTTTGCATGCATTGACAGTGAAAACGAGCGGGTTTTCTGCTCCTGCTGCTGCTTGACCAGGTTCGTATTCTGATTCAGGTTGGTGGTAAACGACAGTTTCGCACCCGGGGAGTACGTCGTAAACAGCGAATGACTTCTGCTTACGCGATCCACGCTATCCGAATTGTCGGTGTCGGTGAAATTGAAATTATAACCCAAAGACCAGGTCTCGCTTGGAGTGTAGTGCAGCCCGAGGCTGCTGGAACTCTGCAGCGAATCGGATTCGCTCTTTACGGTTGATCCCGTGCCGGGAAAGACCCGTCCGACCTCCAGCTCACTCACGAAAGCCTCACCGACAACGATAGGAAGCCCGGGACTATCGACAACAACCTTGAGGTAGTCAACCTCAAGGGGTGCGTCCGCAGGGCCCGCGAAATCGATCTTGACCACCGTCTGCAGGTTCCCCTCAACCACCACATTTTCGTAAGACACTGTCAGGATCGACGCCGGTGTCCAGTCAAAGTTATTGTTACTGACGAAAGCAGTCCAGGACAGCTGACTGGCGACACTGCCCGCAAGCAGATCGGTGAAGTACACCTGCAACCTGTTTATCGCATTGAAATTGGTCCTCACACCAAGATTCGCCGCTGCTGACGATTGTAGAACTTCGGTACTGCCCGTAGTGAAATCAAGATCGGAGAGGTCGTCCCGGGCGGACAAACTGCCTTCGTTCGGGGTATCGTCAAAAGCGGTGAAAGTACCCTCCAAAGCACCAACCGGCAACGGTTCAAAAAACAAGTTCCCCAGCACCGTCTGTATCCTGCTGTTTGCTTCAAAATAATTGACCTGCTCGGAGAGGTTCACGCTCAATTTCCGATCAAGAAAAGACTCCTGATAACGGATACGGCCAAGGTGGTTTTTTGTGCCGCGTCTACTGCCGGACACATGATTTTTGTTTTCAGTCACACCGAGGTTATAGAGGAGGTAGACACTTTCAAGCGTATGTGAAACGCTGGCACCGTAGTCGGCAGATTCAGAGTCCTGTGCGTGGGGTGTCTGGTCATCCTGTGAAAACCGCTGTCCGGCATAGAGACGCAGGCGCGGCAAGCTCTTTATGCGGCTGAGCCAGTTGACGTTCCAACTGTTACTGTCGACATCCGGTCCATCGGTCAGCTCGCGTCTAAAACTTGAACCGTTGAGGTTGAAGGAGAAAAGATCGTTGCGCAGGTCGAGGGTTGCCGAAGGATTGTAGAGGACGGTATCATCATCACCCGATTGGTTCTCTTCAGCATAACGAATATCACCGGTAAAAAAAGCGCCCGCGGAGAGGGCCTTGTCAAAACTCAGATGATAGGTCTGCTTCAGGCTCGACCGTCTTTCCTCCTCACCCCCGGATTTGTCATAAGACCAGTTTCCGTCAAGACGTAAAGGATCAGCCAACGCAAGCTTCGGCATGAGCACAATACCGCCCAGAAGAACGATGATCACCACGGACATCGCCTCGGTTAACGATCTGAATAAATGTCTCTGCCGCGAAAGTAACATCAACCTGCTCTCAACTCGCCCGCCTTGCCGGTGAACACTTAATAGCTCTTAACATTCTTCTACATTTCCAGTTCATGTGCGGTACTGTGACAGATTCCGCAATCATTGAATTTCTGGTGCAGCCCGGTTGAGTGTGGATATCCATGGCACGTTCCGCAAACTGGAAGCGATCTGTGCTGTGACCTGTGACAAAAAGTGCAGTTGAACGTGCCGTGCTTCAATTGCGTGCTTCTGAGCGCATCGGCCTGTTGCACATGACAGCTGGAACAGTAACTGACAGCCAGGTTATCAGGATAACGAACAATCAGCGGCTTATGGGGATTATGACATATACGACAGTCTGCGTAGCTGTCCAGGTCCTCACTGTGTGGCTCGTGACATTCCAGGCACTCAAAAAATTCGCCATGCCGCTGATGACAGGCATTACAATCCATCCCAGCGTGTGCACTTGGATATTGCTGCAGATCCTGCTCGGGCTGGTCATGACACCCCAGGCACACAGGCCTGACGTCGTTCGCTCCAGACAGGTCAATGTCGCGCGGCGCATGCGGGTCATGACAAGCGAGGCAGGCCTTAACAGAATAATGCGGCGCCGAGACCGTTTCGTGGCACAATCCACATTCCGGCACAGCGTCCAGACCACGCGGCGGATGTTCCTGATGGCAATCCAGACAGTCCATAACCTCCCTGTGCCCCCCCCCACGCTCGGCCAACTGCCCGACGATCTGCCAATGGCACTTATTGCAATCGGAAACGGCAAGAACGGCTCTCTCAACTGCGGCGCTGGCACTCTTCACCAGAGGCAGCGATGCGGCAAGAAAACACAACGCGCAAACCAAACCGCCCAACATTTTCAACCGCAAACTCCCGTGCACCGTCAAAACCTTCCTGTAACAACACCAAGATCAACTTGCCCCTGAAAAACTAAAAGTCCGAGGGAGCAGCACCACCTTCAGCTCCTTCAAGCCACTTTCCGGCAGCCTTCTTTTTCTGTTCCGGTACAATCTTCCTCTTGGGCGTTCTGGTCGCGCGAACCTTCTTCTCTTCTCCACCCGCATCAAGCCCGAGCAGAACCTCGTTAGAGACTTCATCTACGCGAAAAATCTGCACTCTGTCATTCCAGGTATCGGCAACAACCAGGTTGCCTTTTGCGTCGACAGCGATGTCCGTCGGGTACTGAAACCAACCCCGCCGCACCCCCTTGCCGCCGAACTCAAACAAATATTCCCCCCCGAAAGAGTAGGCAGAGACCGCGTGCCTCAGGTAATCGGCAATATAGATACGTCTATTTTTTTCATCCAGCGCCAGTCCTTTGGGGCGAGCCAATTTACCAGCAACGCCACCCTTTTCGCCGAAGCTGTAGAGAAATTTTTCATTTTTGTCATACACGAAAACCTTGCCGAACTCTTCACTTAAGAACATCAGAGTGCCGTCGCTCGCGAGCACCAGAGACACAATGGGGGCTTTTTCAATCACGCCCAGAGCTTCAACCCTGGGTTCGATCGTCCTTTGATAAACACCCTCCGCATCCAGAACGATGACAAAACTGGAACGCAACCCGACAACATAGATCGTCCCATCCTCAGCCACAGCCAACTTGCGCGGGATAAAATCAGCCGATCCGGGAAAGCCGGAAAAGAAGATCTTCTTAACCGGCAGAAGGGCCTTGTTCATAACCAGGATATGAGGGTTTCCGTCTGTCTGGAGACCGACACAGGCATAGATCAGTTCATCGCGGATATAGGATCCGTAAACAGGATAGAGCCCGCGACCAGCACCGACAGAAAACTTGGGGAAATAATCTGATCCATAGATGACCAGCTGCCCCTTCCCTTCATCTGTCACATATATTTCGTCATAAAGAGAGTCGTAGAAGATTGCAGAGGGATAGGATAGCGGATAGCCTTCAGAGTCGCTGGCGACGATTTTCAAACTCTTGGTGTAAGATGCCGCATGGACTCCCGCCGCAAGCAGAACAATGCTTGCACAGAGCACCGACAACATGCGCGTCACCCTATACATTTTGTAAACAAACCAGCTTGGGTTCATAACCTCACAATGTCCTGTCCCCGCTAAAGCTCAGATCCGATAACTGAAGACGAAGAAGATCTCCTTCTCCATCCCCCGCAACGTTACCCTTTCACACAATCTGTTTCAGCGTGATCGAAGAAGAATTGTTATCTCCCCTGATAGCCGGAGCAACAAGTAGCCACCGTTACGACCACGGCGTCCCCGGATCAATCCTGCAGCCTTGAGATGAATAAAATATCTGTTCAAGATATCCGTGAAAGATCTTCTGTCGTCGTGAGATGGCCTCTACATGGGTCGCCTCTCCACAGGCGTCAAAAGCCATATTGAACATGGACCTGACAGCATATCCTGATTTTTTTTGAAAGCCTCATTCCGAAAACTTAATTGTCCACCTAGCAGATAAAACATGTCTTAGCCAATTCCATACCAATGCACTACGGCTTAACAAGCAAAACATTGTCGCGCAACAATTTTAATTATCCAAGATCATTGGAAAGAGCGGAAAACAGGGGAACCAGCCCCAAACAATTGCATCTGGAGAGAGGAGGGAGAATAAGAAGGAAAGCAGGACCAGGGGAAAGTCCGGTAATTGACTGAAGTTCAACCTTCTCTTTGTGAGTTCAACCGGTAAGATAAAAACATGAAGTGTTCATTTTACGACACGAACTTGATGACTTTTCCCGAGACAGAGGTCCCAAGTCCTTGCGACAAAGGCATTTTCTGGCAAACGCAGGCAGGTGTTCAATATCCGACAGCGGCGGCACATATCTAGATCATCATCGTCCATACACAAAAAAAAGAGGGATAAACAGGGGCAACAGGTCGCAACCACACAAATCCAGGGTCTGACACAGTGTCCGTACACAGCCCTTTTTCAACACCCTCAGACAACATTCATGGACGAAAGATCAATGAAATAAGCAGCTTTGACGACCAAACCCAAAACCACCGCGGTGCCTGCGGCACAGAAATAAATGATGAAATCCAAGTGTTTTTCAATTGAAAAGTCCTGTAACATTTTCTTTTTCATACCCAGCTCCGTTAAGCACGTTCTATTTCTCTGAACCAAGGAATTAGAAGACGTTATTTTCAGCATGAAAACGTCTAGAGCAACTTGAATGCCAAATCTTCATTAGGCGGGAAGGCCAGAAGATCTCTACAATAGCATTTTCCCGCAGCGGTTCATCACTCCTCAGCTCGCGTCCGGTCTGGAACTGTCCCCTCCTCTGCCAGCCCCCCCGTCAAGACCGGAAAAACGATATATTCTCTCCTGTTTCCCGAACAAACCCGGCCCGACCCTCCCCCGCTGAGATGACATTCAAACCACCCCCGCCACACCCTGTTCAAAATCCGGCACAGGCAGCAGACTCCAGCGCGATAGCACGCGAATATCGAAGGACCTTATCCTCCTCTACGAGACGGCAAAAAAATCGGTTTCCCCCTCAACCATCCGACAACATTGAACTTAAACTCAACTCCGTACTTGGCAAAGAGCTTGCAGACTAAGTAAATCGCTTTTAATGGCCTACAAAAGCCATGACAGCCGAACCCCTGTGACGAGTTTGAGAGTAGACGTCATACAGCACATAGGATGCACAGCGCCATGAAACCACATGTCATGAATCATACCGACGAGGAATTTCCGACAGAAGATCCCTTCACCGATTGGTCGGAAATCACCGCCGCCGTGGGAAAGGACTTTTTCCACAAACTGAACAGGGCGCTGGGAGTGATACTCGGTGCGGACTGCGTCTATATTGCAGAAATTCCATTTAATGCAGAGGCTTGTCTGCAAACCCTGGCCGCTTATCGGGATGGCGCCAAAGTCTCTAACTATACCTTTACCTCACCAGGGACTGCCTGCGCGCAGGCCCTGCGTGAAGGGGCTGCCGTCTGTGTCGGTGACCTCCAGGAGACCTTCCCTAAGGCAGCACACCTGGCCCCGGAAATACGCTCATTCTTCGCTATGAAACTCCACGGACTGAACCATCAGCCGATCGGGGTCATCGCGCTGGGCTGGCGAGACGAATCTCCCGATCTGGATAAAGCTCGGTCCCTTGTCGAAAAGATGACAGGCAGAATTTCTGCTGAGCTGCAGAGGATTCGATCAGCAACCCTGCTAAAAAAGCAGTTACACCTGACTCAGGAAATACTGAATGCCATCCCGATACCCGTTTTTTATAAAAATACTGAGCTTGAATATATGGGATGTAACCGGGAATTCGAAAAAGTGATCGGTTGCTGCCAGAAAGACTTACAAGGAAAAAGAGTCAAGGACGTAGCACCTAACGACTGCTTCGGACGATTTCAGGACGTTGATCGCCGAGTCTTGCTCACTGGTCAGCTGGAATCCTATGAAGGGGACATGATCTACAACGATGGTGACAAGCGCGACGTTGTATTCAAAAAAGCCGTATTCCACGATGATGACGGGCATATCGGAGGTGTTGTCGGAACCATGTTTGATATCACCGACATCAAAAACGCAGAGAAAGAGATTTACCGGCTGGCCAACTTTGACCCGGCGACGGGATTGCCAAATCGTCAATATTTCCTGAATGCCCTGGAAAAATCGACCTTTCGTGCCCTTCGCGACAAAAAGAGGCTGGCGGTTCTTTGTCTCGATCTGGATCGTTTCAAATCCATCAGCAATGCACTGACCCATAACGGCCGCGACCAGCTGCTAAAGGAATATAGTAGTCGAATCGCTTATCAGTCGCGGGAACGCGACATCTATGCCCAAATAGGCAACGATCGTTTTGCCGTTGTACTCAACTCTGTTGCCAGTGAGCAAACGAGCGAAGCCGTCGCCCGTCGCATGCTCGGAACATTAGCGGAACCTGTCGTTGTCAGTGGTCATGAAATATTCTGCACCGGCAGTATCGGCATTGCCCACCTCGAGACCGATGGCGTTGATCCGCAGACCCTGCTTCTGAATGCCGAGACAGCGATGTTAAGGGCAAGAAAGCAGGGAGGGAATATGTACCTGCATTCTTCTCAGGATTTCAATCGCGCAGCACAGGAACGGCTTACGCTGGAGGCCGGTTTAAGACGAGCCCTTCATGATCGCGCATTGGCACTGTACTATCAACCGCAGGTTGACATGCGCAGCGGCGCTCTATATGGGGCAGAAACCCTGTTGCGATGGACCCACCCGACGCTCGGCCAGGTGCCACCAGACCAGTTTATCCCAATAGCAGAAGAATGCGGCCTGATTGGTCCTATCGGAGACTGGGCCCTGAAAATGGCCTGCCAGCAGAATGCAGCCTGGCAAGCCGCCGGATACCCTCCTATAAGAGTTGCTGTCAATCTTTCCGGGCATCAGTTAACCCGCAGTCTACCCAGTCGCATTTCTGAAATTCTGAGGGAAACCGGCCTTGCTGCCGAATTTCTTGAGCTTGAACTGACCGAATCGGTCATGATCGAGAACTCTGAAGTCAACAGAGCGATTCTCCAGGAGTTGAAAGGTATCGGGGTTCATCTGTCCATAGATGATTTCGGCACCGGCTATTCATCACTGAGATATTTGCAGCGATTTCCGTTCGACACTCTGAAAATAGATCATTCATTCACAAAAGATCTGGAAGTGGAAGAGGGCTGTGCGGCACTGACCGATACTGTGATTGCCATCGCTCTTCGCCACAATCTCAAAATTATCGCCGAAGGGATAGAAACCCTTGGGCAAAGAGACCATCTCATCGCCAGTGGCTGCCCGAGTGGACAGGGCTATCTCTTCGGTCGTCCTGTTAGCAGTATTGAGTTCGAGCAGAACTTTCAATCCCCGCACTACTGCAAGACAGGCTAGAGAGCTGCCATGAAGAAAATCATAAAAGGTCTCTTGCCGTTAGCGCTTTTGATATCATTCATTTGCCTTTTGCTCACCCCGCTTCATGCAGAAGCTTTCGGTGCGAAGAAAAAAAGGCCAAAACCGCATGAGTTTGGCACTGTCCTGATAGATAACTTTTCACAAAAAAAAGGGATCAGTCCGGCGGTTTTTCCGCACTGGCTGCATCGGGCAAAATATTCGTGCCGTCTCTGTCATCTCGATATCGGCTTCTCCATGCAGGCAGG
>PKUC01000081.1 GCA_002868865.1 Desulfuromonas sp.
AATGTATTCAATACCTTTTATCGTCCCATGTCAAGAAGCACGTTGGTACCATTAAAAAGGCCGGACACTCACGCATCCGGCCTTTTTACTTTTTATTTCAGGTGACAGTTCAATAGCGCGCATCGGCGAACTCGACCCAGCCACCGGCTTCGACCAATGCTTTGTCGAACTGGCTGATGTCAAAGCTGAACCGCTTCTCTTCACTGCCCGCCTTGGCGGTTACCGTCTGGCCATCCAGATCGACGGAAACACTCACAGCACCCTGCTGCTGCAATGCGATCAGTTGATCGATATCGGCCTTGGGCAGTTCGATGGCCAGCATGCCGCAGTTGAACATATTCTGGCGGAAGATCCGCGCGTAACTTTCGGCGATAATGGTGTGGACGTCGTTGACCTCGAACACCCAGGGGGCATGCTCTCGCGAGGAGCCGCAGCCGAAGTTCTCGCGGGAGACCACCACCGTGGCGTTTTTCAGCTTCTCCCCTTTGGGATCGAAGCCGTCGAGCATCAGGTCTTCGAGGATGTAGGGGGTCAGGGCCTCTTTGGTCACCTCGGTGAGGTACTTGGCCGGGATAATTTCGTCGGTATTGATATCGGACCGGTCGAGAAAGATTGCCGATCCACCAAATTTCTTCTGCATCGTCTTGTCTCCTTCAATCCGGTTAAATGGTACGGGCGTCGGTGATGACGCCGGTGATCGCGGTGGCCGCTGCGGTGGCCGGACTCATCAGGTGAACCATGCCGCCCTTACCCATCCGGCCGCTGAAGTTGCGGTTGGTGGTCGAGGCACAGACTTCGCCTTCGGCCAGAACACCATTACTCATCCCGAGGCAGGCGCCGCAGGTCGGGTTGGTCACGCAGAAACCGGCATCCATAAAGATCTGGATAATCCCTTCGGCCAGCGCTTCCTGAAAGATCTGCGGGGTGGCCGGAGAGACGATCCCGCGCACCGAATCGGCGATGGTCTTGCCCTTGAGCACTTCCGCCGCTTGACGCAGGTCTTCAATCCGTCCGTTGGTACAGCTGCCGATATAGATCTGATCGACCTTCGACCCGGCCAGTTCGGAAACCGGCTTGACGCAATCGGGTTTGTAATCGTAGGTGACCTGAGGGGTCAGCGCCGATACATCGATATCGACCACCTTATCGTAAGCAGCATCCTCGTCGGACACCCATGTGCTGTACGCGGCCAGTGCGGCCTCTTTGCTGGCAAATTCGTCCTGAATAAAGGGCCACAGGTAATCGACTGTGGTCATGTCGGGCATACAGACACCGGAGGTGCCGCCCGCTTCGATGGCCATGTTGCACAGGGTCATACGCGCTTCCATGCTCATCTGATCGACAATGGGGCCACGGAATTCGATAACCCGGTCGGTGGCGCCGTTAACGCCGAGCTGACCGATGACATGGAGGATGACGTCTTTGGCGAATACACCCTGCGGCAGGCTGCCGTTCAGATTCACGCGGATGGTGGCGGGCTCGCGGAAGGAGCACACCCCTTTCAAGATACCGACCTCCAGATCGGTGGTGCCGACTCCGGCGGCAAAGGCACCGAAGGCGCCGTGGGTACAGGTGTGGCTGTCGCCCATAATCACGGTAAAACCGGGGCGGATATAGCCTTTTTCCGGAAAGATCGCGTGACAGACGCCGTTGCGGCCGACATCGAAGAAATCGGGAATATCATGACGGCGCGCCCAGTCACGCAGGATCTTGGCCTGGGTGGCCGTCTTGCTGTCCTTGGACGGGGTGACATGATCGATAACCACCTTGATCTTGTCTTTATCGAAGACGCGATCCTTACCGCGCCATTCCAGATCAGCGATGGCAATCGGGGTGGTAATTTCGTGACACAATACCCGGTCCAAACTGAGGACCTTGGTTCCCGCAAAGGGCTCATCCTTGAGATGGGCGTCAAAAATCTTTTCCGCTAACGTCTTACCCATGGGTTCTCCTGTTTCTTCTCAAAAAGATAAAATCAGACGGTTTCTTGAGTGCGTTTGGCGATGCTGGCAATCTTGTTCAACGCGTTGATATAGGCCTTGGCGCTGGCGACAATAATGTCGGGATGAGCGCCCTGCCCCAGCACCTCGCGGCCTTCGGCGTTCTTGAGGCGCACCGCACATTCACCCTGCGCATCGGTCCCGCCGGTGATAGCACCAACGGAGAAGTTAAGCAACGGAAAGCTGGTGCCGGTCAGCACCTTGATCGCTTTAAAGCTGGCGTCGACCGGACCGTCACCGATCACCGCCGCCTTCTTGATTTCGCCTTCCACCTCCATCTCAACGGTGGCGGTCGGTGCAGCGAAGGATCCGGAACTGACGTTCATCTGCAACAGCTTGTAGGTCTCGGTGACACGCAACACTTCATCGGCGACAATCGCATCGATATCTTCGTCGAAGATCTCTTTTTTCATATCGGCCAGCGATTTAAAGCGCACAAACGCCTTCTCGATCTCTTCCTTGTTGAGATCGTAGCCGAGCTCCTTAAGGCGGTCGATAAATGCGTGGCGACCGGAGTGCTTGCCCAGGACCAGCTTGTTAGCGTTTAAGCCCACCGATTCGGGGGTCATGATCTCGTAGGTTTCCTTGTTCATCAACACACCGTGCTGATGGATACCCGCTTCGTGGGCGAAGGCATTGGCGCCGACGATCGCTTTGTTCTGCTGAACCTGAATCCCGGTGATGGTGGTCAGCAGCTTACTCGCCGGCGTGATGTGCTCGGTGACAATATCGGTGGTATAGGGAAGGATATCGTGACGGGTCCGCAGGCTCATCACCACCTCTTCGAGAGAACAGTTACCGGCCCGTTCGCCGATACCGTTGATGGTGCACTCCACCTGACGGGCGCCGGCCTGAACCGCAGCAAGCGAATTGGCCACCGACAGGCCGAGATCGTTGTGACAATGCACCGAGATAATAGCGTCGTCGATATTGCTGACGTTCTGCTTGAGGTAGCCGATGATCTCGGTAAATTCGGACGGGATGGTGTAACCCACCGTGTCGGGAATATTGATCGTGGTCGCGCCGGCTTCGATCACCGCTTTCACAACCTGCGCGAGAAACGGCAGACGGGTGCGGGCGGCGTCCTCGGCGGAGAATTCAACATTCGGCGTATAGCCGGCAGCGCGTTTGACCGCAGCCACTGCGGTATCGATAACCTGCTGCTCGCTCATCTTCAGCTTGTGTTCCATATGGATATCGCTGGTGGCGATAAAGGTATGGATCCGGCCGCGTTCTCCGGCGTACTTGAGCGCTTCCCAGGCCCTGTCGATATCCATATTATTGGCGCGTGACAGTCCGGCAATCTGGGGACCCTTGATCGTCTGCGCAACCTTTTTGACCGCTTCGAAGTCGCCTTCTGAAGCGATCGGAAATCCGGCCTCCATCACGTCGACATTCAGTCGCTCGAGCTGATGGGCAATGCGGACTTTCTCTTCGATGTTCATGCTCGCGCCGGGAGACTGCTCACCGTCACGGAGGGTGGTATCAAAAATAATGATTTTTTCTTTCTGGCTCATCGCGTTATCCTTCTTAGTTAGCCAGCCCGATGGTGTCCATCCGGGCAGTTCAAGGTGAGTTCGATTCTTTGACATCTCAGGTGTCGGCTCAGGTCACTCAGGTCAGAATCCATTCAGAACCACCCCCTTTCTCCGCATCTTGTTTCAGCCATAAAAAAACTCCCGCCCTGTAACAGGGGCGAGAGCGTAAGCTTCGCGGTACCACCCTGGTTCGATTTCACCTTGAACTGTGAAATCCTTCATTGTCCCTTAACGCAGGATCACGACAGAAACTAACCGACGGCTTCATCTCTGCAGCTCCAAGGCGAGTTCAGCGACTTTCTGTACCGGCTTGCAGCGACCGCCGGCTCTCTAAAAACAGAAAAATCTGCCTACTACTCCTCTTCATCGCTTTTAACAACGTTCTGACATTCAACCGGAAATCAGATTCCAAGTCAAGTATTTAAACAGTGTTTGATCCGATCGTTGTTCTTGGCACCACCGTTACGGCACCCTCACCCTGCAGAATCCGCGGCGTCGTGTGCCACCTTCTTTCCCCGCCGTCCGAGCAGAAAACCCACCGGCCCGGAGGCCATATAGGTCATGCCGATAACAAACAGCATGATCTCCGGTTGGGCGACAATGACGATCAACAGCAAAATGGCGACCACCAGCATCATGAAGGGTTGTCGCTTGAACAACTCCGGATCCTTCAGAGAGAAATAGCGGATATTGCTCACCATCAGAAAGGCCAGCAATACGACCAGAACGACGACGGACACCTTTTTGATCGTTCCGGTGCCGCCGAGTTCGTAAAACAGCAACACGCAGGTGGCGACGATACTCGCCGCCGCCGGAATCGGCAGACCGATAAAACGCTTTGACTCGACGGTTTCCACCTGGACGTTGAATCGCGCCAGACGCAGCGCACCGCAGACCACGTAGAGAAATGCCGCCAGCCAACCGAGTTTGCCGAACGGCTTGAGGGCCCAAGTGTACATCAGTACCCCCGGGGCGACCCCGAACGCAACCACATCGGCAAGGGAATCGAGCTCCATACCGAACTTGCTGCTGGTGCCGGTCAGGCGCGCGACCTTGCCGTCCAACCCATCCAGTATCGCCGACAGCAGAATAAACCAGGCCGCACGGGTGAAATTTTCGTTGGTGGAGGCAATGATGACGTAAAACCCGGCAAACAGACTTCCCGAGGTGATCAGGTTGGGCAACAGGTAGACGCCCTTGCGCAGGTTTTCACGCTTACTGGTGCGTACCGTCTCGGAGGTCATGCAAAGGTCCCCAGCACAGTTTCGGCAGCGACGGTCTTTTCTCCCAGGGTGACCTGTACGTCACAGGACGATGGCAGGTAGATATCGACCCGCGATCCGAAGCGGATCAGACCGTAGCGCATCCCCACCTTCAACAGGTCCCCGACCACCGGGTAGGTCACGATCCGCCGCGCCACCAGACCGGCGATCTGCACAAAGAGGATCTTCTGACCGTTTTCGGTCTCCATGAGGATGCCGGCCTGCTCGTTTTCCAGGCTGGCCTTGTCCAGCGAGGCGTTCAGGAACCCGCCCTTGTGATAGAACATGTCCACCACCTTGCCGTCACAGGGAACCCGGTTAACGTGGACGTTGAACACATTCATAAAGATGCTGATTTTGGTGACCTGCTCTTTAAAGTAGCGCTCTTCGTAAGCCTCGCCGACGTAGATGACCTTACCGTCGGCAGGGGCGACGATCAGGTTGTCGCCGACAGGAACCACCCGCTCCGGGTTACGAAAGAAATAGACGGTGAACAGCGTCAAACCCAACAGGGCAAGGGTCAGAAAACCCCATCCCAACAGGGCAAACACCAGAGTCACAAAACCGAACAGGGCAATAAAAGGATAGCCTTCGGTGGCAATCAGTTGATTACGATTCTGCATCGTTGTCCTCAATATCTATGCGAGAAATTTCGCGACAGCATGTCCCTAACCGGCGACACCCTTCATCCCACGACCGAGAACCACCGGGCCGGAACGGACGATCTCTTTGATCCCCATCGGCCGCAACAGTTCGAGCAAGGCATCGACCTTCGCCGGAGCTCCGGTGATTTCAACAGTGTAAGAACGGGCGGTCACGTCGACCACCTTGGCACGGAAGATATCGACAATCCTCAGCACCTCTGCCCGGCTCTCCGATTCGGTGGCAACCTTGATCAGCGCCAATTCCCGCTCGACAAACTCTTCGCCGGTAAAGTCAACGACCTTGATCGTCGAAATCAACTTATTGAGCTGCTTGTTGATCTGTTCGAGAATCCGGTCGTCCCCGCGGGTGACAATCGTCATCCGCGACGTATCGGGATCGAGGGTCGGAGCGACCGACAGACTCTCAATATTAAACCCGCGCCCGGAAAACAGCCCGGAGATACGCGACAGAACGCCAAACTCATTTTCAACCAGAACCGAAATTGTATGCTTCATGTTTTTGTTCCTCTCCACAAACGAAAGATCGTCTCAATACCCTCTCGGCCACCTGCTATGAGGCCAGAACCATTTCATGAATCCCCTTGCCCGCCGGAACCATCGGCAGGACGTTTTCCTCACGGGCGACCTTGAACTCCATGATCACCGGACCGGGAGTCTCAAGAGCTTTGGTAATCACTGCACCGACTTCATCGACCTTATCGGTTCGCAAACCGGTAGCACCGTAGGCTTCGGCCAGTTTGACGAAGTCGATCGGCAACTCCATACAGGTCTGGCTGTAGCGTTTTTCAAAAAACAGCTGCTGCCACTGACGCACCATGCCGAGAAAATTATTGTTGAGAATGACGATTTTCACCGGCAGGCGGTACTGCACCAGGGTCGCCAGTTCCTGCGAGTTCATCTGAAAAGATCCGTCCCCGGAGATATCGATCACCTGACGATCGGGGAACGCAACCTGAGCCCCCAGCGCTGCCGGCAGGCCGAATCCCATCGTCCCCAGTCCGCCCGAAGTCAGAAATGTACGGGGCTGCGAAAAGCGGAAGAACTGCGCGGTCCACATCTGGTGCTGACCGACCTCCGTCGAGATGATGGCATCGTCATCGGTCAATTCACGGACCTTCTCGATGACATACTGAGGCTTGATCACCGAGGTTGACGCTTGGTATCCCATCGGGTGACTGGCCTTCCAATGCGACACCGTCTCATGCCAGTCCTGCAGACCCGACACGGACTCGGAAACAGCCTCATCCTGATCGGCGAGATTGTCGAGCAGCGCCCCCAGAACGTTTTTGATATCACCGACAATCGGCAGATCGACGGCTACGTTCTTTTTAATCGAAGTCGGATCGATATCGATATGAATCACCTTGGCTTTGCTGGCAAAGGCATCGATTCGTCCGGTAACACGATCGTCAAACCGTGCCCCAACAGCCACCAGCAGATCGCAGTCGGTAACCGCCATATTCGCAAAATAGGTACCGTGCATCCCCAGCATCCCCAGCGCCAGAGGATGAGCCTGCGGAAACGCCGCCATCGCCATCAGCGTGGTGGTCACCGGAACCTGTAAACGTTCGGCAAGCGCCAACAGTTCGCCGCTGGCGTTGGACTGGACAGTCCCTCCACCCACGTAGAACACGGGTCTTTTAGCCCGCAGCAGCATCTTGGCGGCCTTGTCGATCTGTCGCTTGTTGCCGGTCACGGTCGGCTTGTAGCCGCGCAGTTTCACCGTGTCCGGGTAGGTATATTTGAGGGTCGCGACCTGAATATCTTTCGGCAGGTCGATCAACACTGGGCCGGGACGACCGGTTCGGGCAATATAGAACGCTTCCTTGATCACCCGCGGCAGGTCCTTGATGTCCTGAACCAGATAATTATGTTTGGTGCAGGGCCGGGTGATGCCAACCATATCGGCTTCCTGAAAAGCGTCGTTGCCGATCAGCGGCGTCGGCACCTGGCCGCTGATGATCACCATCGGGATCGAATCCATATAGGCCGTCGCAATACCGGTGACGGTATTGGTCGCTCCCGGGCCACTGGTCGCGATCACCACACCGACGTACCCGGTCGCTCGCGCATAACCATCGGCTGCATGGACAGCAGCCTGCTCATGACGGTTGAGGATATGCTGAATCGGCGACTCGAACAGGTCATCATAAATGTTGATGACTGCGCCGCCCGGATATCCGAAAACTTTTTCGACACCCTCCTGCTGCAGACATTCCAGTAAAATCTGCGAACCGGTCTTCTTCACCTCGCCCTCCTTAATAGATTATCCATGCGTATCTCTCCATAATCAAAACAGCAACAGGCCGCCCGTAGCCCATAATCTTTTCCTGATACAGCAAGGGGTTTAAGCAACGCTTAAACCCCTTGTAAAATCTTGAATTTATATCAAGCCGGGCAGGTCAGATCCGATTGGAGGCAATCAGCCTCTCCATCTCGTCCTTCCCCACCAGCTTCATCTTTTTGACTTTGTTCTGTTCAAGCTCTTCCTGTGGCGACAAAAAGGGTTTCTTCTCGTACTCCGCCAGCTGCTTCTCAAACAGCATATGCTCTTCGTACAGCATACGGAAACGCGGATTACTCTCGATCAAGCCCTGCAACAGGTTCTGGTCAACGTCCATCTTTCACCTCCACGGAATGGGGTTAAAAGTTATCGATCACCTGCACCCAAAATAACCAAACAGAGCCGCGATTGTCAACCAGACAACGCCTTGACAGAGGATTTAATTCGACACAGCCGCCGCTGTCTTTCCTCCTCTGCGGTTCAACCCTTTTTCTGCGGAAGATCGGCGTCCGGCGGTCTGATATAGCAGGGAGAGACGACTCCGCTGCTCCCCCTGCCGCCCCTGACAAATGACTGTTCCGCCAGAAAAGCCACCGAGGAGGCCCGCACCTGGTGTGCGGCTGGCGGAAGAGAGCAGACATCTGCGCCTAACCGCTTTACGATCAGATCCCGGTAGTGCGCAACACCGTCGCCGGCAAAGACAACCTCTTGCTCCAGTCGATCGAGCAACAGCTCCGGTGGCAGCACCTGCTCATCCCCCAGCGCACGGGGGAACCCGGAACGGGTATCATACAGACAGCTGTAAACTTCCTGCTTGCGGGCGTCCAGAAATGTGCATACCGGAACAGGACTGAGCGGTAGATTGAGCGCCAGCGCCTGCAGAGTCGAAACCCCGATCAACGGAAGCCCTGCCGAAACAGCCAACCCCTGCGCCGTCGCCAGCCCGACCCGCAGGCCGGTGAACGACCCCGGTCCGCGGCTCACCGCCAGCAGATCCATATCGCTTAAGGAGCGCTGTGACGCGTCCAGAACCTGTTCGATCTGCACCAGCAGACGTTCGCTGTGGGTACTGCGCACATTGATCGCCGATTCAGCGATCACCTGCCCGCCACGGCACAGTGCCACGCTCCCCGATTGCGATGAGGTGTCGATGGCCAGAACCGTCAGCGGGGCATTCCCCTCCGTTCCGCTCAGGGCCATAACCGGGCCAGATCATTATAAAAGGCAAGCACCATCAGCAGCACCAGCAGCACCAATCCGATCTGCTGTGCCACCTCGCGGGCCCACATCGACAGGGGTCGGCGAAACACCATCTCACAGCAGTAGAAGAAGATATGACCACCGTCCAGAATCGGAATCGGCAACAGATTGAGAATTCCGAGCTGAATCGAAATAAACGCCAGCACCGAGAGAATCGCTGCCAGATCAGCCTGCGCAGCCTGCCCGGCAACCTGAACGACGGTAATCGGTCCGCCGATATTCTTCGCCGACACGTTGCCGGTAAAGAGCTTCTGGATAAAGACCAGGGTCAGCTCGATCAGTTCGACAGCCCGTGACGCCCCTTCGCGAACAGCGTCTATGAAACCGAATTTCATCTCGACGGTTTCGGTCAGCGGCGCGATCCCGAGCAAAAACGCGCCTTCATCGTCCCGCTGCTGCGGAGTCAATGAAAAGGTCAAGCGTTCTCCATCCCGTTCGACAACGACAGGGACCGTGGTCTCACCGACGCTCTGGATCAGCGGCTTCAACGCGTACCAGGACGCGACCTCGTCCTGACCGATCTGCACGATCCGGTCACCGACCTGCAAGCCTGCCTGCTCGGCAGGCATATCCTCAGCCATCCCGCCGATCCGCGCCGCCTGTCGCGGCAACAGGCCGAGGGCCTGCAGCCCTTCGAGGCTGCCGTTTTCCTCCGGCAGGGTAAATTCGTAGAGTCGTCCCTGGCGCTCGACAGTAAAAACCAGCGGCTCTCCCGCCGATCCGAGCAGTGCCTTGTTGGCATCGTTCCAACTGAGGACATCTTCACCGTTGATCTGTTGAATACAATCGCCGCCTATAAAGCCGATAGCAGCCGCCTCAGACTCAGCAACGGTGTAGCCGACACAGGGGGGCTGATCGTAATAGCTCGGCAGTTGAACACCGACCAGGTACGAGATCGGCAGGATAAGAAACGGCAGGATCAGGTTCATCAGCGGGCCGGCAGCGACTATAGCCAGCCGCCGCGACAGCGGCTTTTCGGCAAATGAAAACTTCTTTTCTTCGGCGGTCAGCTCTGCCTTTTCACCCTGGTCACCGTTGCCTTCACCGAGCATCAGGACGTATCCGCCGAGCGGAATAGCGCAGATCAGGTATTCGGTTTCGCCCCAGGTTTTTGACAGCAGTTTCGGACCGAAACCGAGCGAAAACTTCAGAACCTTGACACCGGAGAGCTTTGCCACGCAAAAATGTCCCAGTTCATGAACAAAAACCAGAACCCCTAACATGGCGATGCCGGCAATAACCGTAATCAAGCCAAACCTCCATCTATAAATTCCTGTGCCGTGCTCCGGCCGACGCGGTCCGCATCAATCACCTGCGAAATCGATGTCACCGGAGACACACTGCACTGTTCAAGTACAGCCTCAATCAAGCGAGAAATCTGTAAAAAACCGATCGATCCCTCCAGAAAAGCATCCACAGCCACCTCGTTGGCAGCATTCATGATCGCCGGTGCCGTACCACCGCGCTCTCCGGCCTGATAGGCCAGATCGAGGCAGGGGAACTTGACCGGATCGGGCTGAAAGAAATTCAGACTGCCGACGCGGCACAGATCGAGAGGTTCCAGCGGCAGCGGCAGGCGATCAGGCCAGGACAGGGCATAGGCGATGGGAGTCTGCATATCGGGCACCCCCATTTGCGCTATCAGCGCGCCATCCTGAAACTCCACCATCGAGTGAATGATACTCTCGGGATGGATGTGGACTGCAATGTTGTGGACCGGCAGATCGAACAACCAGCGGGCCTCGATCACTTCGAGTCCTTTGTTCATCATCGTCGCTGAATCGATGGAAATCTTGCGTCCCATATCCCAGTTGGGATGAGCCAACGCGTCGGCGGGGGTCACCTGCTCCATCGCGGCAAGGGAGGTTTCACGGAACGGACCACCAGACGCGGTCAGGATCAGGCGGCGCACATCCTTGTGCTGCTGGCCCTCAAGCGACTGAAAAATTGCCGAGTGCTCGCTGTCGACGGGCAACAGCTTCACCCCAGAGCGGGCCACCGCATCGATCACCAGAGAACCGGCCGTCACCAGGGTCTCTTTGTTCGCCAGTGCGATATCCTTACCGGCTTCGATGGCCGCCAGGGTCGGACGGAGTCCAGCCGCACCGACAATCGCCGCCACAACCATGGAGACATCGGGCGCGCAGGCGCAGTCGATCAGTCCCTGGACTCCGGAAAGGATCTGTGGACGCTCATCGGTGTCGAGCATCGTCGACAGTCGCTCTGCGTCATCCGCATCGACCACTGCCACCATCGCCGGTCGAAACTGGCGAATCTGCTCCGCCAGCAGGGTGATATTTTTCCCGGCGGTCAAACTCACCACATCGAAACGATCGGGGAAGTCCCTGACGATCTGCAAGGTGCTGACACCGATCGAACCAGTCGAGCCCAGAATGGAAATCTGTTTCATCTCGGAATTCACGCGCAGAACCAGTATCGTGCGGCGTAGTAGGTCACCGGAAAAGCAAACAGCAGACTGTCGAGTCGATCGAGCAGGCCGCCATGACCGGGAATCATCGTCCCCGAATCCTTAACCCCGCAGCCTCTTTTCAGCAGCGATTCGAACAGATCGCCAACCTGGCTGAAACTCCCGAGCACCAGTCCCAGCAGGATCGCTTCGAAAAGCCCCATCGCAGGGAGAAGCGACCACTTCACTAGCAGCACCGCCAGCACCGCTCCGCACAGTCCACCGAGCGCCCCTTCGACACTTTTGTTGGGGCTGACCAGCGGATAGAGCTTTCTGCGACCGAAATTAACTCCGGTAAAATAGGCGGCGGTATCGCTGGCCATCACCGCCAGCAGAGTCAAAAAAATCCACGCGCGTCCATCAGGAAGCTGGTGCAGCAAGGGCACGTGGCCCATCAGCAACGGCACATACAGCAAGCCAAACCCAAGCCAGCCGATCTGAGCAATGGCCTGTTCGGGAGAACTGTCGGACAGGGAAAAAAGAATTTTAACGGACAACAACAGCAGCGTCAGGGTCAACAGCAACAGGACCACAGTAAAATGCTGCTGGGCCATGGCGAAGACGGTAAGCGCTCCACACAGAGCAGTGAACCATTGCTCCCGACGTCGCTCGGCCTTCAGGCCCATCGCTCCCAGTTCGAGCTGAGCCAGAAAGACAACACCGCACAGCAGAACGGTAAACGGCACCGGCGCCGCATAGACGAGGGTCAACAGCAGGATAGGCAGAGCTATCAATGCAGTAATGATCCGTTGTTTAATTGTGCCTCTCCTTTTGCATGGAGTCTTTGGCGTCGAGCAGCTGTTCCTCGGTCAAGCCGAAACGGCGCTGCCGTGAACAATACTCGTCGACGGCACGACCCAGCTCGTTGGCATCAAAGTCCGGCCACAGGGTTTCGGTAAAATAGAGCTCGGAATAGGCCAGCTGCCAGAGTAGAAAGTTACTGATTCTCATCTCACCGCTGGTTCGCACCAAAAGATCGGGTGCGGGAAGACCGTGGGTGTCGAGGTGTGATTCGATGAGGGCTCCGTCGATCTTTTCAGGAGGTAGGGACCCGGCAGCGACCTCGCCGGCGATCTCTCGTACCGCACGGACGATTTCGTTCCGCCCGCCGTAGGACAACGCCAGGGTCAAAACCAGGCGATCCCGTTCCGCGGTGGCCACTTCAACGTCCTCCAGAGCCTGCTGAACGTCGGCAGACAGACGGCTGCGGTCGCCGATGACCTTGAGACGCACCCCGTTCTCCAGCATCTTCTGACGCTGCGAAGAAAGAAAAGCCATCAACAGATCCATCAGGGTACGGACTTCCTGCTCCGGGCGCCCCCAGTTTTCAGAACTGAAGGCGAACAGGGTCAGAAAACGGATACCATAGCGCGGACACTCATCCACCATGCGGATGACCGCTTCGGCGCCCTGCTGATGGCCGGCCAGACGCTTGAGACCCCGCTTGCGGGCCCAACGTCCGTTTCCATCCATAATAACGGCGAGATGGCGCAGGTCCGTCGATCTGTTCAGATTTGATATGTCCATCGATTATTTACGGCGTCCTGACGGCAAAACAGAAAAGAGAAAATAACATGTCAAGTTGTCGACAGCAAGACATGACATGGTACAGCGGGAAAAGAGACCTGAAAAAAGAAAAGGGGGCCCATAAAAAGGGCACCCTTTTCCGCACGTTACAGTCGGTGCAACCTAGTCGACGATTGCGTCAACCGGACAGCTGTCGATACAGGCACGGCACTCGGTGCACTCGTCGGTGATGGTATAGGTATCACCGGACTCGACGATAGCGCCCAAAGGGCAGGTGTCAACACAGGTACCACATGCGATGCACTCTTCATTGATTTTCAAAGCCATTGATTTTCTCCTTTGTTGGTTATGATACGGAACTGTAAAAAGATCAGATCTCCATCAGCTCCTGCTCTTTGGTCTTTACGACCGCATCAACAGTCTGAACAAATTCATCTGTCAGCTTCTGTATATCCTTCTCTTTTGCCTTCTGATCGTCTTCGGTAATCTCTTTCTCTTTTTCCAGCAACTTCAGAGTGTCGTTGGCATCGCGACGGGCAGTGCGGATCGACACCTTGGCGTCTTCCCCCATACGCTTGACCTGCTTGGCCATTTCCTTACGACGTTCTTCAGTCAGGGCCGGGATCGGCAGCCGCACCAGCTGGCCGTCCGACGAAGGGTTGAGCCCGAGATCCGCCTTGAAAATCGCCTTTTCGATATCGGGAATCAGGTTCTTTTCCCAAGGCTGAATAGTAATCAGACGCGGCTCGGGGACCGAGACGGTGGCAACCTGATTAAGTGGCGTCGGCGTTCCGTAATAGTCGACCCGAACATCATCAAGGAGGGAAACCGATGCCCGCCCGGTACGCACCTTGGAAATCTCACGCTTGAGAGATTTGATCGCTTTATCCATGCTCACGCGTGCGTCGTTCTGGACTTCATCCAACATGCGTCACTCTCCTTTCGTCACAATCGTACCGATCATATCGCCCCGAACAACTTTCTTTATATTGCCACTTTGGGTCAAGTCAAAAATAACCATCGGCAAGCTGTTGTCCATACAGAGCGACGTCGCCGTCGCATCCATCACCTGCAGGCCCTGCTGAAGAACCTCAAGGTAGGTCAGAGAATCGAGCTTGGTGGCCGACGGGTCCTTAGCCGGATCGGCGGTATAAATGCCATCAACCTTGGTCGCCTTGAGGATGACGTCGGCATTGATCTCCATCGCCCTCAGACTGGCAGCAGTGTCGGTGGTAAAATACGGATTACCGGTGCCGGCACTGAAGATCACCACCCGCCCTTTTTCCAGATGGCGCACTGCACGGCGACGGATATAGGGTTCGGCAATTTGCTGCATCTCTATCGCCGACTGAACCCGTGTGTCAACGTCCTGCTTTTCCAGGGCATCCTGCATCGCCAGGCTATTCATCACCGTCGCCAGCATCCCCATATAGTCAGCGCTGGCGCGGTCCATCCCCTTGGATGACGCCGCCAGACCGCGGAAGATGTTGCCGCCACCGATTACCAGCGCCACCTCGACGCCCAGCCCGACAACCTCCTTGATCTCGGCAGCGATGCCGTTGATCACATCGGGGGCGATACCGTAGCCCTGGTCTCCGGCCAGTGCTTCTCCGCTTAACTTCAGAAGAATACGTTGATATTTGATGTCAGCCACACTGGCTCCTGTCGGCTAGAGTCGATTACTTGCTCATTGCAGCGACTTCGGCCGCAAAATCGTCTTCCTTTTTCTCGATCCCTTCGCCGAGCTGGTAGCGCTCGTAACGGCTCAGGGTCACCTCAACACCCAATTCTTTGGCCAGAGCGTCAACGATCTTGCCAACTTTCTGATCGGGGTCGATGACGTAGGCCTGCTCGAGCAGACAAACCTCACCGAAGAACTTGTTGATCTGGCCGAGAATAATCTTTTCGACGATATTCTCGGGCTTGCCGCTCTCCAGCGCCTTGACCCTCATGATCTCTTTTTCTTTTTCCACGACGGCTTCCGGTACGTCCTCACGGCAAAGGTACTGGGGGCTCGCCGCAGCCACATGCATCGCGATCTGACGCGCCAGAGCCGTGACCTTTTCGTCGTTGCTCTGGGTCTTGAGTTCAACCAGCACGCCGATCTTTCCGGCACCGTGCACGTAAGAAGTCACCACGCCTTCACCTGCGTCGAAGCGCTGCAGACGGCGGATATCCATGTTCTCGCCGATGGTCGCGATCTGGTGGGTCAGCTCTTCGCCGACGTTCCGACCGGTGCCGGGGAAATCGAGAGATTTCAAGGCTTCGACATCGGCAACCGCGTTGGCCAGAACGACATCACCGATTCCAGCGACAAAGGCCTTAAACGCATCATTCTTAGCGACAAAGTCGGTCTCGGCGTTAACCTCAACCAGTGCGCCGATGGCACCCGCCGAGGAGACCACGACAACACCTTCGGCCGCAACCCGGCCCGATTTTTTGGCCGCCGCGGACAAGCCTTTTTTACGCAGAAAATCGACGGCATCATCCATATTGCCATCGGTCTCCTTGAGTGCCTTTTTGCAATCCATCATTCCTGCGCCGGTCTTTTTGCGCAGCTCCGCAACCATAGATGCTGTAATACTCACTGTTGTTATCCTCCGTAAATGTCTGCGGTCGCTCCGACTGAACAGCCGCGTCGTCATATCTCGCTCGCACCAACGGCCGGACCGAAGCCCGGCCGTCAGCCATCACCCTATATAACCAATTCTTTCACCACCCGTCCGTTTATAAAACGGGCGATACTCTGCTTATTCAGCCGCAGGAGCTGCGGCAGGAGCGGTCTCTGCAACAGGTGCCGCCTCTTCGACCGGAGCCGGCTCATCCTTGCCTTCGGCGGCGGACTGTTTGCTGGCTTTGCGCTGTTGCTCACCATCAACACAGGCCTCAGCCATCTTTGCGGCAAACAGGCGGATTGCACGGATCGCATCATCGTTACCCGGGATGATGTAATCGATTCCGTCGGGGTCACAGTTGGTGTCGACGACCGCAACCACGGGGATACCGAGACGGCGTGCTTCTTTTACAGCGATCGCCTCTTTCTTAGGATCGATGATAAAGATTGCGCCCGGCTGCTTGGTCATGTTCTTGATACCGCCGAGGTTCTTCTCGAGCTTGACACGCTCACGCTCTAACTGCAGTCCTTCTTTTTTGGTCATCAGCTCGAGGGTGCCGTCTGTTGCCATCGCTTCGATCTTTTTGAGGCGATCGATGCTGGCCTTGATCGTGGTAAAGTTGGTCAGCATGCCACCGAGCCAGCGATTGTTCACAAAATACTGACCGGCGCGCTCTGCTTCTTCGCGAACCGCATCCTGTGCCTGCTTTTTGGTGCCGACAAACAGAACTTTTTCACCAGCGGCAACCGTCGCCTCGATGAATTCATACGCGGTCTTGAAGTGGCGGACCGTCTTCTGCAGATCGACGATGTAGATCCCGTTCCGTGCGCCGAAGATGTACGGCTTCATTTTGGGGTTCCAGCGCTTGGTCTGGTGACCAAAGTGGACACCGGCCTCCAGCAGTTGTTTCATGGAAATCTGGGCCATTTTTCTACTCCTGTTCGATGTTTGGTTAAAGGCCTCCGCACCTGTCATCTCCGGCTGGGTTTCCGCTGTACGGAACACCATCCCGACCGGATCAAGGTGCGTGTGTAGTGAATAACTTCGTGTCTATACCATGCACCCCAGAGCCATGCAAGAGTAAAATCGAATCGCCCGTCACCCTTAAAAAATGGCCACAGAGCGGCGATTCAATTTTCCGTTATTTACAGCAGCCCGACAGGTGAATTAGTATGCGTGGTTATGCCGAACACACGTATCAATCTCTATCTCTGCCGGGAGGTTCTGGTCCCGACCCTGCTCAGCTTGCTGATCTTTACCTTTCTGCTGCTGATGGGACGTATCCCACGACTGACCGAACTGGTGATCAACAAAGGCGTACCGCTGCCCGACATTCTGCAGTTGTTCGGTTATCTCCTGCCGAGCTTCTTCAGCATTACCGTGCCGCTCTCCTTCCTGCTGGGGATCCTGCTGGCCTTCGGTCGTCTCTCTGCCGACAGTGAATTTGTCGCCCTCAAAGCGTCGGGCGTCAGCCTTTATACGCTCCTCCGACCGGTGTTGGTCCTCGCCATCCTGCTTAGCTGCGCCAATTTCTATCTCAACACCGTCGCCATCCCCTTAAGCAAGACATCGTTCCGCAGCCAGATTTTTGAGATCGCCTCCAGCCGCGCCAATATCGGGATTCAGGCTGGCATCTTCAACGATGAGTTCGATGGCATTGTGCTCTACGCTGCAAAACTCAACGATCAGACCGGGGCGATGACGGGGATTTTTCTCTCCGACGAACGGGACGGCGCGGTGCCATCGACCATCATAGCGCAACAGGGCCAACTGATCTCCGATCCGGACCGCTACACCATCACCCTCAGACTCGACAAGGGTGAGATCCACCGTAAACCGCCGCCAGACAGCAAAAACCGGATGCCCTACCAGACTATCGCCTTCTCCAGTTACGATATCAACCTCGATATGGGGCAACAGCTTCAGCAGGAGCAGGACCGCAGCAAATCTAAGGGAGAGCTCTCCAGTCAGGAACTGGATGAGGCCATCGCCACAGCCGACACTGCAAAAAAACGGTACCGGCTGGAAGGCGAAAAATACAAGCGGATCGTGACGTCATTCGCACCGTTGGTGTTTGCGTTGGTTGGCATTCCCCTCGGTCTGCAGTCAAACCGGTCCGGAAAAGGCTCCGGATTTACCCTCGCCCTCGGCGTATCCCTCGCCTACTTCGTGCTGCTCAGCCTGTCCCGCACCCTGGCGGCCAAAGGCGTTCTCCCCACCGCCCTCACCCTGTGGCTGTCCAACCTGGTCTTTCTCCTCGGCGGCTGCTTTTTCCTGCACCGCACCGCTATCGAACGGCCGGTGACCCTTCTGAACCAGATCACCGCCCTCCCCGGCACCCTAGCCCGCAGATGGCAGCAGCGGAGGCGACAATCATGACCCTGCTGAACCGCTACCTGCTCAGCCACTTTCTGCGCATCCTGCTGCTAACCCTGGCGTCCTTTATCGGCATTTACCTGCTCATCGATTTTTTTGAAAAGATCGGCGACTTTCTCGACTACCAGGCCGGACCGAGCCACTACCTGAGCTTCGTCCTTAACAATATCCCGGTGATCATCACCCAGGTGTTACCCCTGGCGATTCTGATGACGGTGGTCTTAACCCTCGGCAGCTTGAGTCGCACCAACGAGCTGACCGCCATGCGCAGCTGCGGACTGGGCCTGTGGCGCATCATCCGTATCCTCATGCTGCTGGCCTTCTTCATCTCGACCCTGCAGTTGATCGGCAACGAAACGCTGGTCCCGGTCAGCGCGCGCAACCTGAACCACCTGCTCAATATCGAACTGGAAGGCAAGGCCGGACAACGCCTGACCCAAGGAAAGATCTGGTACCGGGATAAAAACCGCATCGTTCATATCGTGCTGGCCGACCCAAAACAGAACAGCCTGCAGGGGATCACCCTGTTTGAACTCAGCGAAACCTCGCGATTAAACAGACGCTTAAGTGCCGCCACCGCCACCTACCGAAACAACGCCTGGCACGCACAAGCGCTCCAGCTTCAGGTCTTCGATCCGCACAGCGGCGAGTTGACCCAGAGCACACGGATCGCCGAGCAGAAACTCGACCTCGGACGCACCCCGGACGACTTTCAATCGACCCTGTCGAGCAACAGCGAAGTCAGTATCCAGACCCTCAACAGGATGATCAACAAACTCGAGGCGCAAGGATTTGACGCCACCCGACAACGAGTCGACATGCATGCCCGCATCGCGGCGCCCTTCACCTGCCTGGTGATGGCCTTCCTCGCGGTCCCCTTTGCTCTACAGCGCGGACGTGGCAGCAGCATCGCCGTCGGCATCGGCCTCAGTCTTTCCATCGGTGTCATCTACTTCATCGCCCAGTCCCTGGTCATCGCCTTCGGCTATTCCGGTGCGCTGCCCCCGATTATCGCCGCCTGGTCGATCAATCTGATCTTTCTGCTGATCGGCATCTGGATGCTGCTCAACCTGCGCGAATAAGCGGCATCCCACCCCAACAACAAAGAAAAAGCCCTCCTCGCCGACAAAACGGCAGGGAGGGCTTTTGTGTCTATCTCTTTATCGACGGATCAATAACGATAGCTGTCCGGCTTGAACGGTCCTTCGACCGGAATGCCCAGATAGTTCGACTGCTCTTCGCTCAGCACGGTCAAACGAGCCCCCAGCTTGTCCAGGTGCAGGCGGGCGACCTTTTCATCCAGTTTTTTGGGCAGCACGTAGACGGCGTTCTGGTATTGATCGCCATGACAGAACAGCTCGATCTGCGCCATCACCTGATTGGTGAAAGAGTTGGACATGACAAAGCTCGGATGTCCCGTCGCGCAGCCCAGGTTAAGCAGTCGTCCTTCGGCGAGGACGATAACGCCGTGACCATCGGCGAACACCCAGCGGTCGACCTGCGGCTTGATGTTTTCGCGGACGACATCCTCCGCTTTCTCCATCGCCGCCATCTCGATCTCGTTGTCAAAATGCCCGATATTGCCGACAATCGCGTTGTTTTTCATCCGCCGCATGTGGTCGAGAGTGATCACATCCTTGTTGCCGGTGGTGGTCACAAACAGATCCGCACTGTCGAGGACATCTTCAACCCGTTTGACTTCATAGCCTTCCATCAGCGCCTGCAGCGCACAGATCGGGTCGATCTCGGTGACGATGACCCGGGCGCCCTGCCCTCGCAGCGACTGGGCGCAGCCCTTGCCGACATCGCCGTAACCGCACACCACGGCCTCTTTGCCCGACAGCATCACATCGGTGGCCCGCATGATGCCGTCCACCAGCGAGTGACGACAGCCGTAG
>PKUC01000053.1 GCA_002868865.1 Desulfuromonas sp.
CGCTCGGCGGTCCGCGGGTTCTCCGCATCGATGTTGGCGTCGATCAGGCGGTTCAGTCCCATCGCCCCACTGCGGGCTCCGACCATGGCGAGACAGATCCAGAAGACCTGTCCGGCACTTGGTGACGCACTGTTGGCCTGTGCGGCGAGCACCACGCCCATCAAAGCAAAGGGAAAGGCGAAGATGGTGTGCGAAAACTTGATCATCTCCAGTAGGGACCGGGTTTTATCAAAAAAAGCTGTAGTGGTCATGCCGTCTCGTTACGTCTTTTGAGTCGCGTTTCTTGGCGAATTTATAAATTTACACCCTGGACTGTTTCGGGACAAGTTTTTTGGTTTTTTGCTGACAGAGCGTCGCTTCTTCTTCTGCTGATGGGGTGGCTCTGTTATGATGCCGAATCATGCCAGAATTGCTCACCGATTACGGTCTGTTCTCCCTGTTTCTGCTCAGCTTCTGCGCTTCGACGCTCATTCCTCTCGGGTCCGAGTGGCTGCTGGTGGCGCTGTTGCTTCAGGGGGAAGATGCCACGACTGCTGTTGCGGTGGCCACCGCCGGGAACAGCCTCGGGGCGGGCAGCAGTTACCTGATCGGTCGTTTCGGGAGCGACTGGTTGGCGGATAGAGTGCTGCGGATCGGTGAGGTGCAACGTCAGCGGGCCGCGCGGATCTTTGCCAGATACGGCAGCTGGAGTCTGTTCTTTTCCTGGCTTCCGATCATCGGCGACCCCCTCTGCCTGATTGGTGGTCTACTGAGGATTCACGTCGGACGGTTTTTTCTGCTGGTTGCCAGCGGAAAAGGTCTCCGCTATATTTTTGTGGCCCAAGTCACCCTTCGGAGTATGGAATTGGCTGTTTAGAATGAGTACGCGTCCGACCCTCTATACTCCTGCATTTCTCTGCCTGTTTCTGGCTAATCTCTGCATGGTGGCCAGCTTTACCGCCTTTTTTCTGCTGCCGCTCTTTATCGGCGAGCGCGGTGGGAGCGAGGGCGATATCGGCGTGGTGATGGGTATGTTCGCCATGGCCTCGGCGCTCTGTCGGCCGTGGATTGCTGAGATGATCGACCGTATCGGCCGCAAGCGCAGCTTTACCATCGGCAGCCTGATCATGACCCTGATGCCGTTGTTGTATCTGCTCCTGCAGGGCGAACTGCAAGATTTTTACGGCTGGTTGCTGTTGATACGGGTGGTTCACGGGGTCGGTCTGGCGATCTGTTTTACCGCTGTATTCACCTTTATTGCTGATATCCTCCCCGAAGGTCGACTGAACGAAGGGATCGGGATGTTCGGCGTGTCCGGCCTGACGGGGATGGCGATCGGCCCGGCGCTGGGCGAACCGGTGATGGAGGTCTACGGGTTTACCGCGTTTTTTCTGATGGCGTCCGCGCTGGCCGGTTGTGCAGTGCTGCTCCATCTGCCGGTCAAGGTTGTGCAGAACCCGGACCCGCAGTTGTCGGCATCGCCGTCTTTTTTTGCCCTGCTGAGGCGGCGTAAACTGATGCTGATCGGCGGACTGTCTCTGATCTTCGGTTTCGGTCTGGCGGCGACCGGGAGCTTTGTCGCGCCGCTGGCCGAGGAGCGTGGATTGCGACACATCTCGTTCTACTATCTGTTCTATTCTTTGGCCGCGGTGAGTGTCCGCTTTTACGCGGGGCGATTGGCGGATCGTATCGGTGAAAAGCTGATACTCCCCTGGGGATTGGGACTTGCGGTGGCCGGACTGTTGCTGTTGCCGCTGGCGCGGGGAGACGTCCTGCTGGTGGTGGCGGGTCTGCTGTTTGGCACCGGGCACGGTCTTATCTTCCCGACCCTCAATGCCATGGCGATCCGCCATGAATCCTATGCGGTGCGGGGGAAGGTTACCGGGATCTTCACCGGCGGCATCGATAGCGGCATCTTTATCGGCTCTCTGGTTCTGGGTGTTGTGGGGGAATGGATCGGCATCGGCGGGTTGTTTGTTTGTGCCGGATTGTTGATGTTTTCTGGCTTTTTGGTGGCACGGGTTGATGTTGCTGAGGGGCGTTGAAAACAGATTTGAAGTTGGCTGCCGGTCCAAATACCGGCGGCCTTAACCCTTTAATTTTCACTACAAAATGAACCCAGATATCCACAAAACCCTACAAACCACCTTCGGTTACAGCGACTTCCGCCCGCACCAGCGGGAGATCATCGAAGGGGTTATCAACGGCGAAGACGCGTTTGTTCTGATGCCCACCGGCGGCGGCAAATCCCTCTGTTATCAGATTCCGGCGCTGCACCGTGAAGGGGTCGCCATTGTCGTCTCGCCGCTGATCTCTCTGATGAAAGATCAGGTCGACGCGTTGTGTGCAAACGGGGTGCGCGCTGCCTGTTTCAACTCTTCTCTGAATGCGGAAGATACCCGCAATGTCCTCGCCCAATTACATGCATATCAGCTCGATCTGCTCTATGTTGCTCCCGAGCGCCTGCTCAGTGAGTCTTTTCTGGACCGGCTTCAACAAATACCGCTGGCGCTGTTTGCCATCGATGAGGCGCATTGCATTTCGCAGTGGGGACACGATTTCCGCCCCGAATATGTCAAACTGGGACAGTTGCGGGATCACTTCCCCGCGGTGCCGATCATTGCCCTGACGGCGACGGCGGAGCAGCAGACCCGCCAGGACATCCTCGGCAAGCTCCGGTTGCGGCAGTCCCGCCAGATCGTGGCCGGTTTCGACCGGCCGAACATCCGCTATACGGTGATGGACAAGCAGAAACCGGCCCTGCAGCTGTTGAGGTTTCTCGATAGCCACCGCGAAGAGGCGGGAATTGTCTACTGCTTAAGTCGCAAGCGGGTGGAGGAGGTGGCGCAGAAACTGACTGCCGAGGGGATCCGGGCGGCGGCTTATCACGCGGGGATGAGTGCGGGTGATCGCAAGAGCGTTCAGGATGCTTTTCTGCGTGACGATCTGCAGGTGGTGGTAGCGACGGTCGCCTTCGGCATGGGGATCGACAAATCCAATGTTCGTTTTGTGGTCCATTATGATCTGCCGAAGAATATCGAAAGCTACTATCAGGAAACCGGCCGCGCCGGGCGTGACGGCCTTGCGGCTGAAGCGCTGTTGCTGTTCGGTTACGGAGACATC
>PKUC01000092.1 GCA_002868865.1 Desulfuromonas sp.
GGCAGAAATCATCAGCTCACGCTTCTGTCACCACGCAAAACGGTATAGGCATATCTGTTTATTAAAAAATATTCAAGATCTAAAAATTTATTTGTTGGGCTTGGAACAGCGAATATTGGGAAGGGGAGGGAGAAGCAGGCAATTATGGAACGAAAGATGAAACAGCGTCGCGAACTCGACAGGCACCAGATCCTGCGCACGGGGAATCGACTGGCGATCACCCCGCCTGCGCAGAACGGCGGCAAATTATCCTCGACCTAGAATGAGCAGACGGGCGTGGCATGCCCGCTACCGATCAATACAGGGACGTATTACGTGCAGAGCCGAAGTTAACGAGAACAGCTTTGTTTTTACGGGGGCTGTGGCTCCAGTAAGCACCACAATATCCACAGCTTGAAAGCTCAGGAGAGAATTCATCACTCGGGGATCCGGCATCTACCAGGCTCTCTTTTTGACATACGGGGCATCTCATTACGGTTCTCCTTTTTTCGCGATCTGGTCATTATTACCAAACGTGTTTATGGTGTGATTATACCCCGATCACCACAAAAATCAAGAAAAAAGTCTTTATATTTCAGCTACTTACATAGCGAACGTTCTACTCAACACACCAAAGGTTTAAAACCGTAAATTGGTCTGACAATTAAAACAGTGGTTTTTTCTCAGAAAGAGGCCTATCTCTATAATATTAAAGACAATTTCAAAATAAACCGTGAGTTTAAAAGAGAACACCAAAAAAAGCACAAAACCGTATCCCCCCTGCCTCAAAACGCAAAAAAGCCGCCTTTTCCTGGCGTTTTTCACAGGAAAAGGCGGCCACAGACCATATTACATGCAATTTTTTTCGCGTTAAAAACCCTCACTCCAGAAACTTTTGCACCTTCTCCTTCAGGTCATCGAGCCTATACGGTTTGCCGATAAATTCATCGACGCCGGCGGCCCAAGCGTCCTGCTTGTCTTGCTCCTGAACCTTGGCCGTCATTGCGATAACGGCACAGGACGAGGTTCGCGAATCGCTCTTCAGGGTCCGGGTCACCTCATAGCCGTCGATCCCACCCGGCAGCATGATATCCATCAATATCACGTCGGGAACGATCTCGCGCGCAACAGCCAAAGCCTCATCACCGGTCTTGACCAAATGAATCTCACGGTCGTCGCCTTTAAAAATAATCTCGAGGAGCTTGAGAATATCGGCCTGATCTTCGACGATCAGTATTTTTTTTATCGTCTTCACATGCGTGTCCTTTTTGGGGGTCATCGGCTCAAAGGCACAGTAAACAGAACCCTGGTGCCCTTCTTGGGTTGACTTTCTACCCAGATCTTTCCATCGTGAGCCTCGACGATACTTTTTACAATACTCATCCCCAGACCGATCCCCCCCACGGCAGAATCACTCGCATCGGCACGATAAAACTTGTCAAACATCCGCTCAACCTGATCGTCGGTCATACCGATTCCCTGATCGACAATCGCAAATCGATAGCGATCGCCGGAAACATCCCCCCGAACCTGAATAACGCTGTCCTCCGCGGAAAACTTCACAGCGTTACTCAGCAGGTTCTCAAGCACCTGACCGATCTTCCCCTTGTCGACAAACAGCAGGCTGTCGTGTCGCTGCAGCGACACATCGACCTGCCGCTCACCGATCTGCGTGCCGATAAACGGTTCTACCTGACGAACCACTTCAGCAACAGAACAGGGCTGACAACTCAGCTCCAGATGGGCTCCGGCTTCCATCCGCGAGATATCGAGCATCCCATCGACCAATGCCGACAGCGCCTGGGTCCGCTCGTAAATATATTCCAGCGCCCGATGCTGGTCCTCTTCAGGCAGCGGTTCCGGCAACAGCAGCAACTCAGAAAACCCGCGGATCGACGTCAGCGGCGTTCGGAATTCATGGGCTGCGGTCTTGATGAATTCAGTCTTCATCCGGTTGCTCTCTTCGAGGGTCATCTTGGCCAGCCGGGTTTCAGTGACATCGACAATAAACCCTTCCAGAACACCCTGCTGGCCCGGTTCGACCGGAACAGATTGCCCCTGCTCCCATACCCACTTGACCCCGTGCGATTTGGTGCGGATGCGGTATTCCAGCTGAAAGGGAAGACCATGGTCCAATGCGGCGGTCACTTGCGAATGGACTTCGTCACGGTCATCCGGGTGGATCACCTCATCATAGGAAATATGCCGATTCTCCATAAGGTCTTCCGCCGCATAACCGGTCAGCTCAAAACAGCCCTGGCTGACAAACTCCATGGTCCACCATTCATCATTGCGACAGCGATACGCCATCCCGGGCAAATTGTCCATCAGCGTCAACAGGCGACGCTCACTCTCCCGCAGCTGCCGTTCTATCTTGCGACTCCGGGTGACATCACCGGCGATAACTCCGATATACTCATCCCCGTCAAAGGTCATCCGGCTCAATACCGCCTCGGTCTGCAGAAAATCGCCTGCAGCGGTGCGAAAAACACAATCGACAGAACTCCCGTCCTCGCACACCGATCCACCCCGCAGACAACGACGGATTTTTTCGGTGGACGGCTCGGTGAGTCGGTCAAAAAAAGGTTGATCGACCCATTCACCTCGCGAAAATCCCGTCTGGTCGCAGGCCGGCTGATTCACATCGACCACCCGCTCGCTGGTCGCATCAAGAAGAAAAATCAGGTCGTGGCTGTTGTCGAGGAGTTGTCGGAAGCGCTCCAGCTCTTCGAGCCGCTTCTGCAGTTCGGGATAATAGCTCTTGCGACCGGATTGCTCCCCCAGTCCGATCAGCTTTTTCCACAGGTCCTGCTGCCTGCCCTCGCAATCAGAGGGATTCTTCATAGAGAACCTCTAAATCACGGACGTTTGCCGAACGGGGATTGGTTAGCAGACAGGGGTCATGATGAGCATTCAGAGCCAACCCGGCAACATCGGCTGACGAAACGCCCAGCGTCGACAGCACGTTAGCAATTCCGGCTTGATTCTTCATAAATCGAACATGCTGCAGCAACTTCTCTTTACGCTCACGGCTCGACAGTCCATTCAAATTAAGCCCCATCGCCATGGATATCGCGTCGAAACGCTCTGGGGTCGAATCGTAGTTAAATGCGATGACATGATCGATCAATGTCGCATTACACTCTCCGTGCGCCAAATCGAGGAAGCCCCCCAAGCTGTTAGCCAACGCATGATTAGCACCCAAAATCGCGTTGGAAAATGCCAACCCCGCCTGCAGGCTGCCCATCATCACCTGACTGCGCAGACCGACATCATCAGGTGCCTGCAGAGACAACAACAGATAGCGTGACAACAGGCGCACAGACTCGAGAGCGTGCAGATCGGTCATCGGCGAGTGAGCGTTGGAAACAAAAGCCTCAATCGCATGCGTCAGGGCATCGAGACCGGTACAGGCGCTCAAGTAAGCATCCATTGTGGTCAGTGGCTGCGGATCGATAAGAGCGAGATCGGGGACAACGCTCTTACTGACGATGGCAATCTTATTCTTCTTTTGTGGGTTAGAAAAAATCGCGAACTGGGACACGTCAGCCGAGGTACCGCCAGTGGTCGGGATGCAGATCAGTGGCGGCATCGGCAGCGGAACTCGGTCGATCCCCTCATAATCGAGGATGTGCCCACCATTGCTGCTGACAATACCGACCCCCTTGGCGCAATCGATCGGGCTTCCGCCACCGACGGCGACGATGAGATTGCATTGTTCCGCCGCGTAAGCAGCCGCACCGGCCATCACCTCTTCGGCGCGGGGGTTACTCGATACGGCAGTGAACAAGGTCCACGGCAGAAGAACGTCGTCCAAGCTGGCGGTGACATCGGCAGTCCATCCCGCTGCAACCACCCCGGGATCGGACACCACAAAAACCTTGTGTGCGCCGAGGTTCTTCGCGTACTGCCCCACCATCCGACGGGCATCCGGTCCAAACACATATTCCGGTGCCAGAAATTTTCGCAGCTGCTGTTCAATCGACATGCAAAAGACCTCACGTCTTATGGACTATTCCAGAGACCACACGATCCCTACCTTTTCAGTTTAGCACACCGTTTTGGAGGTCGCTGATCACTGCGCCAAAATAACAGGCTCCGTTCGAATACACAAACGGAGCCTGTTATTTGTACAATAAAAATTAACCACTCGACGTGGGTGCCGAGACTAAACCACCTGCTCCATCCCCCATATCCCGCAGGGGCACATCCCGGCGCAGATCCCGCAGCCGATACAGATGTGCGCATCGGAGATGTACTCAAATCCGGAGCCGTTTTCCTCACGCCGGATCGCACCTTCGGGACAGGCCTCCAGACACATGCCGCAGTCGCGACAGGTTCCGCACGAAATACAGCGACTGGTTTCACTGGTGGCGTCCGTCAGGCTGAAGCGGCTGCGGTTTTGCGGCCGGAACAGCTCTTTACTCAGACAGGACTGAGAAATCATCGGCAGCTTCTTCTTGGGCACCAGCTCCCTGCCCGCCAGAAACTCGTCGATATATTCCGCTGCTTCCCGGCCGTGACCGATGGCATGGGTCAGCAGGCCCGGCTGGATGGTATCGCCGATGGCAAACACCCCGGGTGCCTTCAACAGCTGGCCGCATTCATCAACATCCGCCATCCCTCGGGTAGAGATCCAGTCGCGGGGCAGAAAGGAAAGATCGGGGCGCTCGCCAATAGAGATAATAATGGTATCAGCTTCGATTAAGCGGCCGTCTTTGGTGTAGAGACCTTTTTCATCCACCTTGTCGGTAAATACCGGCCACTCGATGGTGCCGCCGAGGGCCTCAAAATGATCGATTTCCTTCTTGAAGGCCGCCGGGCGCTGAATATCGATGGCGGTCACCTTCTTGGCCCCCATGGCGTATGCCCCGAGACAGACGTCCATACCCGCATTGCCGGCACCGATCACCACAACGCGTTCGCCGACACCGGGGTTCTCGCCGTTGTTGACCTGCTTGAGAAACTCCAGCCCTTTGACCAGTCGTTCGTGGCCGGGAAAGGGAATCACCACCGGGTTATGGGCACCAGAGGCAACGATCACCGCATCGAAATCGTCCTGCAGCTTACCGAACAGCTCCTTATCCACCGGAGTGTTGGTCTTGATCGCCACGCCCATATCCTTGACCCGCTGAATCTCACTGACGAGGGTATTGGAGGGCAGACGGTCGCTGGGAATAACCTGACGCAGCTTACCGCCGACCTCCTTGTCCGCCTCGACAATGGTTGCGCCATGACCGAGCAGACGCAGATGCCAGGCCGCAGAGAGGCCACCCGGGCCGCCACCGATGACAGCGACCTTCTTGCCACTGTCCGGTTTCGGCTCTGGCGATTCCGCTTCGACAGAGAGCTTACCGAGGGCCTGCATAGAAACCGGCAGGTCGATGTATTGGCGGGTACAGGCGTCCATACAGGGATTAGGGCAGACCTCGCCGCAGACACTCCCCGGGAACGGCGAATACTGCAGCACCAGCTCGATGGCTTCTTTATGTTTGCCTTCACGCAGCAGATTGATGCGGTCCTGGGTCGGGATCGACGACGGGCAGGCCGCTTCGCAGGGCGCACAGAACGCCTTGTTCTGCCAGTGAGGAACCTTGAGGCGATCATCACCGCTGTTGACCAGACCGGCGACATGGTCGTAATCATCGCTGACAACATCGGCGAAGATTCCCCCCTCACCGACCCACTTGTTCAGGCGGAATTCGCGCATGCTGATCCGCATGGCATGACGCTTCCGGCGTTCTTCGTAGGTCTGGGCGACGATCTTCTTCCACTGGGAAAAGTCGCTGATCTCCTCCAACTTCTGCTGGCGATCGACCTTCTCCAGAAAAACAGGCAGCCCGTGGCTGAGGAATTCGCGGTCGGCATCATCCAGCTCGAGCATCCACACGTCATCCGGCAATCCACGGACCGGGCCGCGGACATAGATGGTGCCGCCGACCATACCAGCGCAGCTGCGGTCGCCAAGGACCGACTCGAAATCGTCGCAGTCGACACCGCACACCACCGCCAGCCCGCCCCCCATAAACTCGAAGGAGAACGATCCGGTGTTTTTCAGCACCCACAGCTCCGGCGCGTCATAAGCGGGATCGTGCTTCATCAACGAGCCGGAGCGGGTTCCGACCCGTCCGGCGACATAAATCTTACCGGCCGCAGCGCAGTGCGCGGTGGTATCGCCGCTGTCACCCTTGATGATCAACTCGGCACCGGCATTGAGCCATCCAGCGTCGGCCGGAGTCGGCCCATCGACCACGATCTGGGTCCCTTCCAGACCGAAGGAGCCGACCCGTTGACCGGGATTTTTAACCTGAAACTTCAGCGGCGTACCGTCCTCGGTCCAGAGCGGACCACCGATATTGTGATGTCCGGACGAAAGAACCTCAAATTCGGTCTCACCCCGCTCGAGGGCCGCATAAATCTGCTGCAGCAGTTGCTGGGTGGATATCCGCTTCTTATTTTCATCGAAACCTGTAATTTCAGCTGACATTTTTATTGTCCTCCTTAACAGACGTGCTGAATCTGCAGGCGCTCGGCAACCGCCCGGTCGGTAGAGACCAGCGCGTCGGAACGTCCCACGGGGAGGGAGGAGTTGCCGATGGGAGCCATCAGCTTCTTGAACTCGGTGTCCATCGCCAGGAAGTAATTGACGATATTCTGGGCCGCGCGTTCTGGATCGAGGCGATGCGCCAGTGCCGGTTCCTGGGTGGTAATCCCGGCGGGGCAGAGCCCGGTGTTACAGGCATTGCAGCGCCCCAGGTCGTTGCCGATACAACCGGCCATCTGCAGAATCAACTTGCCGGTAAAGACACCGTTGGCACCCAGCGCAATCATCTTGAAGGCATCCGCTGCCAGATCACCGGTCTTGCCGAGGCCACCAGCCGCCCACAGTGGAATCTGTCCCTGGCGACCCTGGGTGACCGCGGCCAGATAGCAGTCACGCAGCTTTGAAACGATGGGATGTCCGGTGTGATCCAGCGAAACCTCGTGAGCCGCGCCGGTGCCACCGTCGATTCCGTCGAGGAAAAAGCCGCCGACGATGTTATAGGGATCACGCACCAGATTGTTGAAGACGCTGACGCTGGTCGCTGAAGCGGCAACCTTGATCGCCACCGGCACGCGGAACTTGAACGCCGCGTTGAAGGAGAGGAACATCTTCTGTACGCTCTCCTCGATGGAATAGAGGCCCTGATGATTCGGCGGAGACAGCAGATCAGCCTTCGGCACACCGCGGATCGCCTGAATGTGCTCGGCGACCTTCTGCGCCATCAGCAGCCCGCCGTCACCCGGCTTGGCCCCCTGACCGATCTTGATCAGAATTCCCGCCGGGTCCTCGACCATATGCGGCATTGCCTTGGCGATCCGGTTCCAGCCGAAATGCCCCGACGCAATCTGCAGGATCATATACTTCAGGTACTTCGATTTCAGCAGGCGCACCGGCACGCCGCCCTCACCGGAGCACATCCGCACCGGGATACCGCATTCTTCATTGAGATAGGCGGTCGCCATCGCCACCGCTTCCCACATCCGCCATGAGAGCGCACCGATCGACATATCGCCGATAATCACCGGGTAGATCCAGTTGACCGGCGGCGTCAGCTCGGTGCTCTGCAGATGCTGATCCGCATCTGTCGCAAACGGCAGCTTCTTCGGTGGTAGAATCCGGCCGAAAGGGGCCAAAAGGTCAAAGGTGTGGCGCTGCGCATCCAGGCTCGGGTCGGTCATCTGCGAGATGCGGCCGACACGGATCCTGTCGAGGGTACGAACACTGCCCTCCAGATTCTTGCGGCCGCCACGTTTGATCGAATCGCCCCCCAAACAGCGGGTGACGATCGGGTGCCGGGTGTCCGGGTTGCGATCCGGCTTAATCGCATCGTTGGGGCAGACCTTTTCACACATGCCACAGCCACGACAGTAGTTTTTGATCGATTTGGCCTGCCGGATAACCGGCACCGCAGAGAAACGCTGCTTCGGCTCCGGAAAGTTCCCTTCGGAAAAGACCATCCTACGGCGCTCGACCTTGGCTTCAATCGCTCGAAACGAACAGGTCGCCACGCAGGACCCGCACATCGTACAACGACTGGCGTCGTATTTGATTTTCCACGGGAGGTCGTTGGCGGTGACATCGTTTAATTTCATTGCTTCCATCGCTGCACCTCCAGATCGTCGTTGATCATCACGACCTCGCGCTCATTGGGATAGATGTCACTTTCCCAGTCGCGATCGGGAAGGATCTCGTTGATCCCGCACACCTCCGAAGAGATCACCACCGTATCCTCGTCACGGCCGATCACTACCGGACGCAGTTTCTTGGCATCACAGCAGGTAAACATGGTGTTGTCCGGAAGCAGGCCGATAATGGTGTTGGGGCCGTTAATCTCCAGGTGCGCCAGCGACTGGCGGATCCCCAGCAGTTGGCTCTGGTCTTCGCGCTGCTCGATATCTTCAAAAGGCAATGGAGTGACGACGTGCTTGTAGTAATGCAACGGCCAGCCCAGTTCGCGATGGATATAGTGAAGAGTGTAAAGGAAGCACTGCGAATCGGATTCAAAACCGATATAACCGCGATGCAGACCCTGCTGAAATTCTTTGTTTTTCAGATAAAAGGTATTTTCTCCATTGGCCAGCGCAGTGTACCCCTGAATGAAAAAGGGGTGGGCGGCGTAACGGACGATGTCGTAGTTGGTGTTCTGACGACACTGGGCGGTAATGACCTTGGCGGTAAAGCGGTCATCGGGCTCCCACAGATTGAAGTAGGTGCCTATGTCACGCGGGTCACCGATCTCCTTGAGAGTGATGACATCCGGCCAGAAGGAATAGACGAAGCCCTGCTCGCCATCTTCAAGAGCGGCACGTAACTGCAGGCGGGTATCGAGCAGTAGCTCTTCTTTCTCTTTCTGCGACGCGTTGCGAAAACGACGGGGGTAGGAGAAGGTTTCAAACACATAGTTCGGCATCGCGTTGATGTCGAGTCCGGGTTCATCACAGACTTCGGGAGCCCACTGCAGAACCCGCAGAAAACCAGCCTCGTGCAGAATCTCCTCAGCAATGCGGATCCCTTCGTCGGTGCAGGCCATCGACAGAGTCGGCAGGTGCTTGTATTCGGCAAAAATCCCGCCGAGGTCTTGCATAACCATAGCGAAACCCGAGTTATCATGCCCCTTCTGCTGCGATTGCATCAGATGCAGGGCGCTGCTGGGATGAGTGTAGTTGCGACTTTTAATCGCTCCAATACGGCACATTGATTCAAGCTCCTTCACATCGTTCTATAAAAAACGGGGATTGCTCCATAGACGACATCGCTGGTCAAAAAAACAACAGCGAGGCACAGACGCCAGAAGAACTCAAATGCAAAAAAAGGGCCAACAGGTGATAAAAAAGGAGGGCCTGCGCAGGACGGTACGTATTTATGGATTATTTTCGGGTACTTGTACTGACAGAGCTAACACATAAAAGGCGGGAAGGCACACCAGGAAAGGCAAATTACCAGCCGAAGCCGAAACAGAGATACCTATTTTGAGTATTTTTTAAACACATGTCCGCAAAAAAAAGAGTCAGAACAGCAGAACGGGACATTTGACGTTATGCAGCACGTAGTTGGCCACCGAACCGAACAACACATCACGAATCTCGCCGGTATCGGCATGTCGGCCAATCACCAGAAGCTGGAAACCCCGCTCGTTGGCGATCCGCGGAATCTCTTCGCGCGGCGAACCCAGTTCGAGCAGCAGCTCAACATCGAAGCCGGCCCGACGAAACAGATCGCTCTGCTTCTCCAGCAGAGCCAAGCCAGCCTTGCGGGCGTTCTCCCGCACCATCTCCAACTGGAATTCGGGAATCATCCGATAGGCTAGCCGCAGGTCGACAACATGCAGCAGACTTAGCCTGGGCGGAAAACGCTCTTTCTGCGCAATGATCGCCTCGATCGTTTTCTGCGACGTCTCCGAACCATCTACCGGAACAAGAATCTTCATCGCCACAAACTCCTTCCCCTTGTGATTACAGTCGGCAGACCAGCGCCAAAAGCCACTAATAACCGTACACTAGGCGCGGCAGCACCAAAACCAGATCGGGCCAGTAGGTCAGAATCATGAGGATGCCGATCTGAATCAGCAGAAACGGCATCACTGCGCGCGACACGTAGAGCAGGTCGCGATTGACCGTCGCCCCCGAGATATAAAGGCTGACCCCCAGCGGCGGCGTACAGTACCCGATCCCCAGATTGATGGTCATCAACAGCCCGAAGTGCATGGTGTCGATACCGAACTTGGACAGCAGCGGCAGAAAGATCGGCGTCAAAATCAGGGTGGCGGAGATGATGTCCATGAACATGCCGATCAACAGCAGCAGGATATTGACCGCCAGCAGAAACACCCAGGGCGACTGGATATTATCAACCACCGCTGTCGCAATTTTATCAGGGATCTGTTCAAATGTCAGATATTCGCCGAACACAGAGGCCCCGGCAACGATCACCAACAAGGTTGCGCTGGTCACCGCCGACGACACCACGACCCGTTTCAAATCACGGATCTTCATATCGCGGTGGATACAGATTTCGACAAAAAAGGCATAGAAACAGGCGACCACTGCAGCCTCGTTGGCGGTGAACAATCCCGAATAGATACCACCAAAGATCAGCACCGGCAGAAACAGCGCCCAGGCGCTCTCTTTGAGAACCGCACGAAGCTCAGAAAAGGAGGGACGAGACTGGGTCTGCAGCTTCTGTTTTTTACAGACGATATAGGCGTACAGACTCATCGCCGCCATGATCATCAATCCGGGAACAAACCCGGTCAGGAACAGGGCCTCCAGAGGATCATTGGTCACCATAGCGTAAAGAATCATGGCGATCGACGGCGGGATAATGACGCCAAGAATCGGCGCGGTCGTCATCACCCCGACGGAGAACTTCTCGTCATAGCCGTTTTCGATCAGGGCCGGGATCATAAAGCCACCGATGGCCACCACCGTCGCTACGGTCGAACCGGAAATTGCGCCGAAAAAGCCGCAGGCCAGAATCCCCGCCATAGACAGTCCACCGGGCAGAAAACCGACAAAACAGTTGGCCGCATTGATCAGTTTCTGGACGATGCTGCCGGTGGTCATGATGTTGCCGCACAGCACGAAAAACAGCACAACGATCAGCGCAAATTTGTCCATACTGCGGTAGAGCACCTCGATAACGATCTGCGGATCGATACCGATCATCCACACCAGCCCAACCGCACCGGTAAAAAACAGCGCCATAAAGACCGGAACCGTGGTCGCGAGACAGCCGAGCAGGACTGCAAGAATCACCAGATAACTGCTATCCATCACTGTTCACCCGTAATCGACTGCACCCCGCGCCAGTCTTCGACCATAACGATCAGGGTGCGCAAAAACATCATCGTCCCCATCATCGGCAGCACTGCGTAGAAATACCACTCAGGAATCTGCAGAGTTGCGGTCCGGGCATACTCATCCTGGTACATCATCACCGTCATCTGCCAGCCGAGATAGACCATGACCGACGAAAACACCAGCACCGCCAGATGGGAAAAGAGCGTCAACGGCTTGCGTAGCACCGGAAAAATCTGCGGCAGGGCATCGATCCGGATCAACGACCGGCTGCGCACCGCGGCGATACAGCCAACATAGGTGGAAAAGAAGATCACCTTGCGAACCACCTCGTCGGACCAGTACAGATTGACGCTGCTGGTCGCTTTTCTCAGCACAACATTGGCCATCGCCGTCAGCAGTGCAACACTCACCGCGATAAACAGCGACCAGTCCTCCACAAACAGAAAACCCCGGTCGACAGCCTTGAACATTTTTTTCAGCATGGGCAACTATCCTGCAATAAAAAAAGGGCCGGGGAGCGAGACTCCCCGACCCCGTCAAACCGGGCTGAGTATACAGAATCAGTATTTAATTGCCAAGCGTACGACGCACCGTCTCAAGATAGTCCGTACCGATCTTCTGGCTCCATTTTTCAATGACCGGCTCAGACATCTTGATCAGTGCCTGTTTTTCTTCAGCCGACAGGGAAATAAACTCTACACCGGCCGCCCTGGCTGCCTCGACCTGAGCAGTATGCTGCTGCTTGGTCAGTTCGCGGGTCTTGGCACTCTCCTCGGCAATAACCTCGAGCAGAACCGCCTGCAGATCGGCCGGCAGCTTGTCAAACCAACGCTTGTTCATCAGATGAACAAACAGGCCCTGGGCGTAGTTCAGTTCGGTAAAATATTTGGCAATGGTGAACTTTTTTGTGATGTTGCAGACGATCGCCGTATGGTCAAGACCGTCGATGACGCCGGTCTGCAATGCCTGTGGAACATCGGGCCACGGCATAACGGTGAATTTCAGCCCCCACGCTTCGTAAGCATCTTTGTTGACCGGTGCCTGAGCGATCCTGAAATTGACCTTTTTGGCGTCAGAAAGACTACGGACCGGAGTTGTGCTCGCCCAGCCGTAATGCCCGTATCCGGTAATATCAGGGACCATAATTCCGCTGCGCAACGCGCTGTTCTGGAAAGGGGTCCACAGCTCGGGGTTTTCACGGAAGGTGTCGAGCTTGTCGAAGGTATCGACCACGTAGGGCAAATTGACAATACCGAGGGTATCGGCGACATTAGCCGCCGCGACCGAAGAACTGAGCATCCCCTGGATGGCACCCAGCTTCAACTTGTTGATAACATCCTTTTCTCCACCGAGCTGGGACAGAGGCCGGTAGTCTACATAGAGTCGTCCGCCGGAGCGCTCCCACACCGCGTCCCGTATCCGGTAACCAACCGCGACGCCCTCGATGACCGGGTGCGAAACATTGGAGAGCAGATAGGTGTACTCGGCAGCGGACGGATCGAAAGCAGGCTTCCAGGCCGCCAGCGGATCCTTCTTCTCATCCGCGGCCAGAGCGGGCATGACCAGACAGAGAGACAACAACAATACGAGAATTTTTTTCATGGGGTCAAACCTCCTGTAAAGTTTAAGCAACAAACACTGTTTTGATATCGACAAACAACTATTTATTCTCGCAAAATCAACCACTTAGAAAGCTAAATATAGGCTGACACAATCAACATCGTCAAGCAAAACCGCCCGGGCGATTGCGCAAAAAAAATCGCCGCAGAAGAATTTCTGCGGCGATCGAAACAAACAGTGAATGATGTTCAGGCGGGATCAGTTCTTCAAAAAGCTCCTGACGTCCTGCAGAAACTTTGCACCGATCTTATCAGCCCACTTCTGCACAACCGGCTCGGCAAGTACCGTCAGACGCTCTTTTTCTTTGGCTGGCAGCTCGACAAAGGTCACCCCCGCCGCCTTCGAACGTGCAATCTCGTCGTTCTGCTGCTGCTCCGTCATCACCCGCGCCTTTGCGCTCTCTTCACGGATCGCCGTCATCAGGATCGTCTGCAGATCAGAAGGAAGGCGCTCGAACCAGCGCTTGTTCATCAGGTGAATATACAGACCCTGGGCGTAGTCGATCGCGGTAAAGTTTTTGGCAACGGTGAACTTTTTGGAGATACTGCACACGATCGGCGTATGATCCAGACCGGTAATCACGCCGGTCTGCAGCGCCTGAGGAACATCCGGCCAGGGCATAACAGTAAACGGCACCCCCCAGGCGCGGTACAGATCGATATTCACCGGAGCCTGTGCAATACGGAAGATCATTGGCTTGGCGGTCTCCAGCGAAGACACAGGGGCAGTGGTCGCCCATCCATAACTGCCATAACCGGTAAAATCGACGACCTTGATTCCAGATCTTTCAGCACCGGCGCCCAGCTCGGCAAACAGCGCTTCATTATCGCGGAAACGATTGAGCTTATCAAAGCTGTCGAACAGAAACGGCATATTCATCAACCCGAGGCGCGGATCAACGTTCGGGGCCATCACCGAAGAGGACATCATGCCGTGAATCGCCCCCATCTTCAGCTTAGACAGGACATCCTTTTCGCCGCCCAGTTGCGACAACGGACGATAATCGACATAGAGCCGGCCTCCACTCTCCTGCCAAACCCGGTCGCGGATCTTAAAGCCCACCGCCACCCCGGCAATCGCGGGATGTCCCACATTGGACAGCAGATAAGTAAATTCCGCATCACTGTGATCGAACGCCGGCGCCCAGGCCGCCAGCGGATCTTCCTTCGCTGCAAAACCGTATCCGGTCGGCATGCACAAGCAACAAACCAGCAGCAACAGCACCCATCGTTTCAGCATCGTCCTACCTCCTCTAATCGAATAAGTCCAAACAAGGGTCAATCACCGCAACACGCGGCCGACAAACCCTCCAAAAACACTGGTGTATTCCTTCTCCTGTGGTAAAATCTCCGAGTCCGAACACCCTTGACAATATTCCAAAAATAATATATATGTTTTTCTGAATACAACAGGAGGACACGATATCTATGAAAATGACCCTGACAGATCTGAGTCTGCGCTATCCACGAACCCTGCTTCTGCTGGTTGCGCTGGCAACCGTCCTGTTCAGCCTGCAGTTCCCGAAGGTCACCTTTGACAATGACCCGGAAAATATGCTCTCTGCAGACGAACCGGTCCGGGTTTTCCACCATGAAGTCAAAGAGAAATACTCCCTCTACGACTTTGTCATTGTCGGCGTTGTCAACGAGACCGACGAGCACGGCATCTTCAATCCCGGTACCCTGGCCCGTATCGACCGCCTGACCCAGGAACTTCTCAGTCTGCAGCAGGGCGAATCGGGGCTGCCAGAGGTTAGCAGCTTTGATGTGTCAGGTCAAAAGATCGGTCAACGCACCATCGACCTAAACCCACAGAGCAGCATACAGAAAACTCTCAATGTCGCATTCAACCACGAGCCCAATCGACTTTTTGATGAACAGGGGCAGAGCGCCATCATCGGCCGCGAACTGATCGCACCGAGCGTCGTCGACAATATCAAGCAGGCCGACCTCGGCTCGCTCAAGCTCGAGTACCTGATGGAACGAGCTCCGACGTCCCGCGAAGAGGCTCTTGTCATTCGCGACGACGCCATGAACAACCCGCTCTACGCGGGCACGCTGGTCTCCGAAGATGAAAAGGCCATCTGTCTCTACATCCCGATCCAGAAAAAAATCTACAGCTACAATGTCGCCACTCTGGTCCGCAACCTGACCACAGATTGGCCCGATACCGACCAGGTTTACATCACCGGCCTGCCGGTCGCCGAAGACACCTTCGGAATCGAAATGCTGGTGCAGATGGCAACCTCGGCGCCGATGGCTGGCCTGGCAATCTTTGTGCTGCTTTTCCTCTTCTTCCGCAATTTCAGCTTGATCATCGCGCCGATGGTAGTCGCTATCGTCAGCGTCGTCTGTACCATGGGTCTACTGATCGGCCTGGGCTATGATGTTCACATCATGAGCTCGATGATCGCCATCTTCCTGATGCCGATCGCCGTGGCGGATTCGGTCCACATTCTCAGTGAATTTTACGACACCTATCCGCGTTTTCAGGATAAGCAGAAGACTATCCGATACGTCATTGGCCACTTGTTCCGCCCGATGCTCTACACCACCCTGACGACCATCGCCGGTTTTGCATCGCTGGGAACCACCCCCATCCCACCAGTTCAGGTTTTCGGCCTGCATGTCGCCTTCGGGGTCGGATTGGCCTGGCTGCTGAGCATGACCTTGGTGCCGGCCTACATTCTGCTGTTTGTCCCGCAAAAACAGCTGCAGCAGCTCTCTGAAAAATCCGAGGACCAAACCTCGACAAAACCCGGCGGCCCCCTCAATCGTTTTCTCGAAAACCTGGGCGCCTTCAGCACCCTGCGCTGGCGACCGATCATTCTGCTGGCCTCGGCCCTGATCGTTGTCGCCGTCATCGGAATCAGCCGGATCCAGGTCAACGACAACCCAGTCAAATGGTTCAGTCCCAAACATGAGATCCGTGTCGCCGACCGGGTCCTGAACAGTCATTTTGGCGGCACCTACACCGCCTATCTGACTCTGGCCGAAACCCAACCGGGACAATGCGACTGCACCGAAAATTCGGAGGTTATGGCCGCCGAAGCCGAGAAGCGCTTCGGAGACATCTACCCCGAAGCGGTCCGCACCTTCCAGAACAAACTCGAAGAGCTGAAATCGCGCTACAAAAAGATCAGCAGCCAGGACGTCCAGCGCGCCTTCGTCGAACTGGTTCACCTGGCCGAGCAGCTCGACAGCGACACCACCACCGTCTGGAATGAACTGGCCGACGAAATCAACTACCTTGACCCCGCAAACCTGACCGTTGAAACCCTGCACGATCGGATTGCGTCACTGGGCCATATCCCCAGAAAACACAAAGAAGCGCTCCACAACGCCGTGGCACTCCGCTCCGACCTGACCGGAGAAGAGCTGCTCGATGCCGCCCTGCAACTCACCGACAGCTACACCGCCAACTCGTTTGTCGATTTTGTCTACGAAATGCAGGCCGAACTGACCGCACCAACCTTCAAGAAACCGCAGATGCTCCGGTATCTTGAGGAACTGCAGGCCCACTTGACCGCCAGCCCGGTGGTCGGCAAAACCTCCTCGGCGGTCGACTCGCTCAAGAAGGCGTCCTACGAGCTCAACTACCTCTCTCCGCCCGGCGGACTGGCGGAAGACGAGATGGTGGCCTATCAGCAACGCAATCAGTCCTTTAACGCGATTCCCGATACGGCATCCGCTGTCGGCCAGGTCTTTGTCCAGCTGGAGGGGATGAAGAAAAAAGACAGTCTTTTCCACCTGATCACCCGCAACTACGAAGAAGCCAACGTCTGGGTGCAGCTGACCAGCGGCGACAATCAAGATATGGCCATCGTCGTCGCCGACCTGGAAGACTACCTGACCATCAATCCGCCTCCGATTCCCCTCAAGGTGGAATGGGCCGGGCTGACCTACCTCAACGTCGTCTGGCAGGACAAGATGGTCAAAGGAATGATGACCTCACTGATCAGCTCGTTCATCGTCGTTCTAGTCATGATGATGATGCTGTTCCGTTCGGTGCTGTTCGGCATTCTCGCCATGCTGCCGCTGACCATCACCATTATGATCAGCTACGGCATCATCGGCCTGATCGGCAAGGATTACGACATGCCGGTCGCCGTCCTTTCGGCCCTGACCCTCGGCCTGAGTGTCGACTTCGCGATCCACTTTTTACAGCGCGCCCGCGAACTGCAGAAAGAATCGGGCAGCTGGGAACAGGCCGCCCGGCAGATGTTCAAAGAACCGGCCATGGCGATCAGCCGCAACGCGATCATCATCGCCATCGGCTTTACTCCGCTCCTGCTCGCACCGCTGGTGCCGTACCAGACCGTCGGCTTTTTCCTCGCCACGATTATGGGCGTTTCCTGGCTGGCGACCCTGTTCCTGCTGCCGGCCCTGCTGACCCCATTGAAAAAGCTAGCCTTCGGCTCCGTCGATAACAAGGATGATTGAATTATGATATCTGCAAGGAGAACATCGATGAAAAGAACGGCCCTTTTGACTCTGGTTTTTCTACTGGTTTCAGGAACCCCGTTGCTGGCCGCGGCGCTGACCGCCGATGACATCGTCGCCAAAGCCAACCAGGCCTCCTACTACGCCGGTAACGACGGCAAAGCCGACGTCACCATGACGATCACCGCCGCCGATGGCGGTGTCCGCGAGCGCGAATTCACCATCCTGCGCCTCAACGACGGGCCCGAAAATCAGAAGTTCTACGTCTACTTCAAGGCGCCGGCCGATGTCCGCAAGATGGCGTTTCTGGTCTGGAAAAATGTCGGCAAGGATGACGACCGCTGGCTGTGGCTGCCGGCGCTCAACCTGAAAAAACGAATCGCCCCCGGCGATAAGCGCACCAGCTTCGTCGGCTCCGATTTCTTCTATGAAGATGTCTCCGGCCGCGGCCTCGATGAAGACAGCCATCAACTGATCGAAGAGACCGCCGACAGCTACCAGATCCGCAACGAGCCCAAGGACTCCGACAGCGTCGAGTTCTCCTATTATCTGGTCTGGATCGACAAAACAAACTTCCTGCCCCGCAAAGCCGAGTACTACGACAGACAGGGCAAACTTTACCGCACCGTAGAGGCCCTCAAGGTCGAGACGGTCGACGGCATCCCGACGGTCATCGAATCGAAAGCCAGCGACCTGAACGCCAGCACCAGCACGCTGAACAGCTTCAGCAACATCAGCTACAACAACGGTCTGCAAGCGCGAATTTTCAGCGAACGGTTCCTGCGTCGCCCACCGCGTGAAGTCACCCGCTAAACGGAAGAACGCTATGAAACGGAATCAACTGCCATACCGCGCTTTGCTCGCCGCCATACTGCTCCTGTTCAGCGCTGTTCCGGCGATCGCCGCTGAGTTTCTGCAAGACGTGCACGGCTTTTGGGACGCCCGCGGCGGCATGCGCACCGACAGTATCGACAACCAGCGCGATACCAGCCTGCTCGAATCGCGCCTCCAGCTGGCGCTGGAGCGCTACGGCGACCTGACCACCCTGCAGCTTCGTGGCGACCTGCTCTACGACGATCTCAACGACGAACACGACCCCGACCTGGAAACCGGCGAGGGCGCCTTCGACCTGCGCGAGGCGACGCTAGCTTTTTCGCCGACCGACATCGTCGACGTCAAACTGGGGCGACAGATCCTCACTTGGGGAACCGGCGACCTGCTGTTCATCAACGACCTATTTCCCAAAGACTGGCAGTCATTTTTCACCGGCCGCGACGTCGAATACCTCAAGGCACCGTCAGACGCGGTCATGGTGAGTCTGTTCCCGGCCTTCGCCAACATCGACATCGTCTACACCCCACGGTTCGACAGCGACCGCTACATCCGCGGTCAGCGCCTGTCATACTACAATCCGCTGCTCGGTGGCACGGCCGGACGCAACGCTATTATCGACCCCGTTCTCCCGGACGAATGGTTCGATGATGACGAATTGACCCTGCGCATTTCGAAAAATATCGGCGGCTACGAAGCGGCTCTCTATCTCTACGATGGGTTCTGGAAGAGTCCAGCGGGATTTGATTCAACCAGTGGGCGGGCCACCTTTCCACGCCTCTCGGTCTACGGCGCCAGCCTGCGCGGCAACATGGGCCCGGGAATCGCCCACCTGGAGACCGGCTACTACGATTCCCGCGATGACCAGAGCGGCCGCGACGCCCTGTTGCCAAACAGCGAATGGCGCCTGCTGGGTGGCTACGAGCAGGAAGTGATCCGCAACGTCACCCTCGCGGGCCAATACTATCTTGAGGTGCTTCAGAACTACCAAGCCTACGAAAACAACAGCCCCGCCGGCATGCCGCTGCGCGATCACTACCGGCAGGTGCTGACCCTGCGACTGACCTGGCTGTTGATGAACCAGAACCTGACGCTGTCGCTGTTCGGCTACCACTCGCCGACCGGCGCCGACAGCTACCTGCGACCCAACATCAAATACAAACTGACCGATGCCTGGCAGTTAACCGTCGGCGCCAACCTGTTTTTCGGCGAAGACGACCACACCTTCTTCGGGCAGTTTGAAGACAACAACAATCTCTACGCCGGGGTCCGCTACAGTTTTTAACCGGCTTGCGTGAAAGGAGACAAACCATGACCGTTAACCGCTATCTGCGCATGATTGCAGGATTTTTCGTCATGCTGAGCGTCGCTCTCAGCCACCTGCACTCCCCCTACTGGCTCTACTTCACCGCTTTCGTCGGGCTCAACCTGTTCCAGAGCGCC
>PKUC01000069.1 GCA_002868865.1 Desulfuromonas sp.
AGAATCTGTTGAAAGGTGTCACTGACGATCCCGATCGGATCAAGGGACAGAAGGGTTTCATCGTCCAGCTCCTCCGGTTTGAGGGGAAGGGTTCCCATCACCTGAAGCAACTGATTGAGTTTGTCGCGGATATACCGGATCGCAGACTGCTCTTTTCCCTGCAGTTGTCGATTCTGTTCACGCAGATTGTCGATCTCTGTACGCAACACATTCGTTGTGCAAGACTCGGTCAGTTCAGTGGTTCGCGCTGTTGAATCCATAAGACAACCCTTCGGGAAGCCCCCCAACGACAGAAAAATTAGCCAATCAGTATCCGGTAATAATCGTGCTCTTTTGCGACGGTCACCTCGTAGCCCATATGCCGGACCGAATCCGGAATCGTCGTTGTCGAATCGCGGTTATCGGTGACTACAGCCAATTGTGCGCCACCCGATTTCAAGGCTTTCTTGTGGCGGTTAATCTCCCGCAAGGTCGTCAGCAACGTCGACGGACAAATCTGACCACGGATATCGAATTCGATCAGTTCAACGGATTTAGTGTTCATCTCTCCCCCTATAACAGTGTCAAACAATCGTTTATAAGGTGTCTCATTTCAGCACAAAACGCTGGAGAATAAAACTCCCAGCCCAGGCTCCGGGCACAAGACCAAACAGATAAAAAATCGCCTGCAGCGACAGAATCGGCAACCCACCGAGCAGATGCCAGACATTGCAACCCGGCGCCATCCGACACGCCAGTCCCATTACCACGCCGCCCAGTACAACCGAAACAACCTGCCGTCGCGGAGCATTCAACCGCAGCTTAAATTCATCCAGCATCCGGGCCGACAGGGTAGAGCCCAGAACAATCCCTGCAATCAATGGATACTGAACGAGGGCCACCGCGTCCCATTGAGGTCCTGCACCGCCACGTATCGCGATCTCAAAGAAAGGCGGGACATAATCGAGGGGTAACGCCTGAAAATAGCTCAGTTCAGCAACATGTTGCGAAAAAAACAGGCTCTCCAGCCCCGCGCCCAGCTTCGCATAAGCGGTGGTGATCCCCAGCGGCATACCAACCAGAACATAGGACAGCAGACCTATAAACGCCAATACGATAGCGGCCTTCCAGGGTTGTAGATAGCCGTCAACCACCACAGTTCGGGTCCAAGCCGACAGCGGATGAAATCGAATACAAAAGATCAGGAACAGAACGATGGCAACCGAAACAAAAATCGAGGGAGAAATCCCGACAAGTTCCGGTAGAGTGATCACTCCAGGAGACAGTGTTGTCTGCGTGGCGAACGTTTTCCACAGCGGGTGAAATTCAGCGTAAGCAGCGCTGCCGAACAACAACCCGGCAAACGCCAGCAGACTAAGGACACTTCCCGCCCCCATCTTGTAGAGGGTGCCGACCACGCAACCTCCGGAGAGGACCATGCCGATACCGAACAGAAACGCTCCGACAATGGTTGCCAGTGACGCTGACCCGAGCAGAGGGTAAGGATAAAGGGAAAGCAGTCCAACGAGGCGCGCGCCCTCAAACAGCCCCATACTGACGACGATCAGCAAAAGCAGAATGCGCAGCATAAACCACTGGCGAAACATAAAAACATTGCGAAACATGCCAGCGATACAGAAATCGTAGCGATGCATAACGAAACCGGCCGCTGAACCCAGCAGCAACGAAACACTCGCAATAAAGAAAGTCACTGAACCCGACATCATGCCTCCGCCCGTCGCACTGCTCCCCTCTCAATATATTTTGCTAAGCAACGAACCAGCTCCGCCGGTCCCCTCCGCCCGTCACTCAGACGTTTTAATTAAACAGATCGATCGCAAATGCCTGCTCGTCACAATCGGGAAACTTCACGCAGTTCAGACACGCGGTCCAGATTTTGTGTGGCAGCTGAGCCTTTTCTATTTCAGAAAAACCAAGCCGGGAAAAGAATTCCGGCTGATAGGTCAGGGCAAACACCCGCTTCAGTCCGAGGACTCTGGCTTCATCCAGGCAGCTCTCCACCAGTGCACGACCGATGCCGCGGCCGGACAACCCCGGCTGAACCGCCAGAGAGCGGACCTCGGCCAGATCCTCCCAGCAGATCGAGAGTGCACAGACCCCGAGAATTTCACCGGACTCCTCATACACATAGAAATCGCGTAGCGCGTCGTAAATATCTGCCAGAGAACGCCCCAGCAACTGTCCCTGCTCTGCGTACCCCAATAACAGGTGGTGGATCTCCTTGACATCGGGAATCCGAGCCTGACGAATCATCAGCCCTCCATGGTCATCGCTGCGCGCAAGGCCACAGACGATTGCGAAAGAAGTTCACGGGCGTGCTCCAGTGTCCGCTCTGTCACCTGAGCGCCTCCCAGCATCCGCGCCATTTCACGGACACGGGCATCGCCTTCGAGAGTGTGCAGACCGGTCAAGGTGCGACCATCCTGTTCCTGCTTGGCGACCTGAAAATGCTGATCGGCAAAGGCTGCGACCTGCGGCAGGTGGGTCACACACAAAACCTGCATCCTGTGTGCCAAACGACCAATTTTTTCACCAACAGCAGTGGCGGCTTCGCCACCGATACCGGCATCTACTTCATCAAAAACAAGGGTGTGAACCCCGTCACCTTCCGGAGATGTCCGCTTTAAAGCCAGCATAATTCTTGACAATTCACCACCGGAAGCAACCCTTGCCAGCGGCTGCAGAGCTTCACCGGGGTTGGCCGACAGATAAAATTCGCCGCTTTCAAGTCCGTCAGAAGAAGGCTGCTCCGTTGCGGTCAGTCGTACCTCGAAACAGGCTTTCGGCATAGCGAGATCGGCCAATTCGCGCTGAACCGCTTCAGCCAGAGAGGCCGCTCCCGCCTGACGCAATCGTGACAACTCGGCGCCGCTGCGATTGAGCATATCCCCGGCCCTAGAAAGTTCTGCTGCCAGATCAGCACGGCGGCCGTCGACATCGTCAAGAACGGCCAGTTCCGCTTCGACACGGTTCTGATAATCGATCAATTCCGCAACGGTGGGGGCATACTTGCGCTTCAGGGTTTTCAGCAGCGCCAGACGATCGTCCACCGTCGCCATCCGCTGCGGCTCAAAGCTCAGTCCGTCAGCGTAATCGCGCAGCTGTACGGCCGCATCCTCAAGACCGTAGAGGGCAGAACGCACCGCCTGCTCTGTATCAACAAACGCCGGCTCGATCTCTTTGAGCGCCGCAAGATCATCAGCGATCGCGGTCAACCGTTCACAGACGGCGCCTTTTTCCGCATAAAGGGTCTGGTAGCCGCCATGACTGGCCTCTGACAGTTTTCCAGCATTCTGCAGGCGAACCCGCTCCTGTTCGAGCTCGGTATCCTCACCGGCGACCAGAGCCGCAGCCGACAGCTCCTGCTGTTGAAACCGCAGCATATCGAGACGCTGCTGTCGGTCCCGCTCGGCGATATCAAGAGCGTCGATCTGGGCGACGATCTGATGATAGGTCCGATATGCCTGACGATAATCGTCCAGCTCCGCGTCAAGATGAGCAAAACGATCGAGCAGCGCCAGGTGACTGTCGGTTTTCTGCAGGGCCTGGTGTTCGTGCTGACCATAGATATTGACCAGCGTAGACGTCAATCCCCGCAGTTGCCCCAGTGGCGTCATCATCCCATTGACAAACACGCGATTTTTACCGGATCGGGAGACGATTCTCCGCACCAGCAGATCATCACCGTCTGCAAGATCCTGTTCTTCGAGACGGGCGCGCAGGCGCGGTTCAGCGGCAAGATCGAACAGGGCCTCGACGACGGCCTCGTCGGAACCGGTGCGGATCACATCACCACGTGCACGCCCCCCCAACAACAGATTAACGGCATCGATGATAATCGACTTGCCGGCACCAGTCTCACCGGTCAGGACGTTAAAGCCGCCGGCAAACTGGACATGCAGCTGTTCAATCAGGGCAAAATTCTGGATGCGAAGATCGGTCAGCATAGCAGTCGGCCTAACGGGCCCCCCAACTGAGTTTGGTGCGCAATATTTCGAAATAGTCCCGTCTTGGACTGGCAATCAGCAGGGTTCGGGACGCAGACTTGCGGACTTCAATAATGTCGTTGGGCAGCAGCTTACAACCGACCTGACCGTCCGCAGTAAAGAAAACCACGTCATCATCAAACTTGACTTCGATCTGAATCCGCGCCTGATCGGACACGATAATCGGTCGATTTGTCAGCATATGCGGACAGATCGGGGTAATGACCAGACTATTGATGCCCGGATAGATGATCGGTCCACCGGCGGCAAGGTTGTAACCGGTCGAGCCGGTCGGGGTCGCGATAATCAGTCCATCGGCCTTAAAGGTGGTTAAATGGGCATCATCTACGGAGGTCTCCATATCGATGATCCGTGCCAGCGCCCCTTTGTTGATAACGACATCGTTCAAGACGGTATGGGCAATCACAACCTCGCCGTTACGACGGATGACGGCATCGAGCATCATCCGATCAGACACCTCGAATTCGCCCTTGATGACCCGGTCGAGGCTGTCAGACAGTTCGTGACGGGTAACCTCAGTCAAAAAACCGAGGCTGCCGAGGTTGACCCCGAGGATCGGGATCGGCATATCGCCTATCAGACGCGCCACCGAAATCAAGGTGCCGTCGCCACCGAGGACGATGACCAGATCGACCAGCGCCGGGATCTCGGCTTCGGCATATCCGCACACCTGTCCGACCTGTTCGGCCAGGCTGTCTTCCATCAGAACCTCTATCTGTTCCTTCTGCAGCCGCTCCCGGATTTCGGCGGCGAGCTGAGCCGCATCCGGGTGGCTTTTCTTGGCATAAAGGCCAACCTTCTTAATCACAGCATTCATAGTTGATCAGTCCACCCATCTATCGCAAAGGGTTATCCCCATTCCCAGCATCCTGAGAAACTTTTCACGCATATCACACCTTTTCGGCAAAGTCTATCACTTTCAACGACTTAGGCTGTTGTTGAAAGCCGCAGGCTGTGCTACATTTTCGGTTTCATTCCCCCTTACACAGCGACCGAATCATGGACCTTTTTGAACACTCTCTGGAGAAGAACAGCGACAGCCCCCTCGCGGAAAAGATGCGCCCGCGCACTCTCGACGAGGTCGTCGGCCAGCAGCACCTGCTCGGTCCGGGGAAGCTGCTGCGACAACTGATCGAATCTGACCAGTTCAGTTCGGTTATTTTCTGGGGACCGCCCGGCACGGGGAAAACATCACTCGGGCGGGTGATCGCCAACAGCACCAGCCGTCACTTTGTGTTCTTTTCTGCCGTACTGCAGGGCGTAAAGGATATTCGCCAAATCGTCACCGAAGCACGCCAGCAGCGCGCCCAACAGGGACGCCGGACGATCCTGTTCGTCGACGAAATCCACCGCCTCAACAAGTCACAGCAGGACGCCTTTTTGCCCTATGTCGAAAAAGGCGACATCACCCTGATCGGTGCGACCACAGAGAATCCAAGCTTTGAAGTCAATTCGGCGCTGCTGTCCAGATCACGGGTCTTTGTCCTCGAAACACTCTCCGTAGAAGACATCAGCCTCCTGCTGCGTCGGTCTATCGATTCCGAACGAGGGTTAAAAGACAGGGCGCTGACGGTGGACGATGAGGCACTGGAGCATCTGGCTCGCGCATCACAAGGCGACGCCCGAATCGCCCTCAATACTCTGGAGCTCGCCGCCGGTATCGCCCCCAATGGCAATATCGATCAGGACTGCCTGATTCAGGCGCTGCAGAAAAAGGCGCTGCACTACGACAAAGGTGCCGAGGAGCATTACAATGTCATCTCGGCCTTCATCAAAAGCGTGCGGGGGTCCGATCCGGACGCGGCCCTCTACTGGCTGGCACGGATGCTCGAAGCCGGTGAAGACCCCATGTTCATCGCCCGGCGACTGGTGATCCTCGCCAGCGAAGATATCGGTAACGCCGATCCACGCGGCCTGCAGATCGCCATCGCCGCTCAGCAGGCCCTGCACCTCGTCGGCCTCCCCGAAGGCCGTATCCCTCTGGCGCAGGCGACCAGCTATCTGGCGACCGCACCCAAAAGCAACGCCGCCTACATGGGGATCAAACGCGCCCAGCAGGAGGTCCAGAACAGCGGCAGTCTCGCCGTGCCTCTCCACCTCCGCAACGCGCCGACCAAGCTGATGAAGGCGCAGAACTACGGGGACGGATACCGCTACCCCCACGATGAAGAGGGCATCTCTGACCAGAGCTATCTACCGGACGATCTGCACGGCGCCCGTTTTTATCAGCCCACAGGGCGTGGGTACGAAAAGACCATCGGCGAACGGATAAATCACTGGGACCAGATTAAAAAATCCCGACGGGAAAGCGAACGATGAAAGGCCTGCTGCTGGCGGGTTGCCTGCTACTGTTTTCTACAACAGTCGCTACAGCGGATTGGGGACCATGGCGTACGCCTGAAAACCCACCGCACCTCAGCCACACACAGGGAAAAGATACGGGACCACTCGACACTCTGGTCCGTTTTTTTCAGAAATACATTTCCCCGGTGGATGGCGCGCGCTGCCCCATGTTTCCGACCTGTTCGGCCTATTCGCGGCAGGCCCTCAAAAAACACGGACCGCTGATCGGCACGATGATGACCGTCGATCGCCTGTTCCGAGAAGCCGATCCGCTTGAAAAACAGACGCCAATCATAAAATGGGGGCATCAACGCTACCTCGACCCGGTGTCGGACAACGACTTCTGGTGGCTCCGTCCCGCCAGTCCCCCTGCTAAAACTTAAAGCGCCGCATGCTGACACTCATCAGCAGACCCACTCCGATCATGGTCGTCACCATGCTTGTCCCCCCGTAGGAGAACAGCGGCAGCGGCACACCGACCACTGGCAGCAACCCGATCACCATCCCTAAGTTCACAACGATATGCCAGAAAATCATCGCTGTGACCCCGAGGGCCAGAAACATGCCGAAGCGATCCGCTGCACGCCGCGATACATACAGCCCCCAGACAATCAGAAACAGATAGAGCAACAGCAGCAGCAAGCAGCCCGCAAAGCCCCACTCTTCAGCAAACACCGAAAAAGCGAAATCGGTATGCCGCTCGGGGAGAAACGACAATTGCGACTGGGTGCCGGCCAAAAATCCTTTACCGAAGAAGCCACCACTGCCGACCGCAATCTTCGACTGGATAATGTGATAACCACTGCCGAGGGGATCCTGCTCAGGATTGAGAAACGTCCGGATACGGGATTTCTGGTAGTCGTGCAGAAAAAACCAGCCGCCGCTTAAGCCGCTGACCGCCACCGCGCACAGACCGTAAAAGGTGCCCCGTTGCAGCCCGGCGAACACGAGCATCGACACCGAGATAAACATCAGCATCATCGCGGTGCCGAGATCAGGCTGTTTGAGGATCAACACCACCGGCACAATCAGCAGCAACGCCGGACGCCAGAGATCGTAAAAACTGTAACCGAGGGGATGAGCGCTGCGACCGAAGATACGCGCCAGCAGCAGGATCATGACGATCTTGATCACCTCACTCGGCTGCAGATTGATCGGCCCAAGCGCGATCCAGCGCGTCGCTCCCATCGATGTCTTGCCCAGCACCAGCACCACCAGCAACAGCCCTACGGTCAGTACGTACCCGACCACTGAAAAATATTCGAGGTGACGGTAGTCAAAACAGCTGAGCAGCAGCGCCAGAACCACGCCGCCACTCAGCCAGACCATCTGCTTGACATAGATCGGAGCCCCGACCGGAGCCCAGCCCGAAGTCGCACTGTAAAGGTTCGCCACCCCGGTCAAGGCCAGCAGACAGACGGTCAGCAACAGCACCCAGTCAAAATGGGTCACGAGTCGGCGATCAAACATCATCGTCCCCTTCTGCATTGTCCTTATTCCGTTGTTTCTGCAAGCGGAAGTACTCTTTAAAGATCGCTTTGGCGATTGGACCCGCTGCGCTGCCGCCATGCTGTCCATGTTCGACGACCACCGCTACCGCGATCTGCGGATCGTCCGCGGGGGCGTAGGCGACAAAAAGTGCATGGGGGCGGAAGCGGTAAGGCACCTCCTGCTGCTCTTCGGCGGCCAACTCCTCCTCTTCATCCGACTTGCGCCGCACCACCTGCGACGTCCCGGTTTTACCGGCCACCGTGACGGTATCGAGATGCGCCGCCCAACCTGTACCGTGAGCTTCATTGACCGCAGCCACCAAACCCTGCCGGACCAACGACCAGGCATTATCGGAAAATTCAGCACGTCGAACCAGTTCCGGTTCGGTTTGCAACAAGATGTCCCCGTCCCAGTTTTCGATACGCCGGATGATCTGTGGACGGTAGACATCGCCCCCGTTCGCCAGAGCTGCCGTCATCACCGCCAATTGAATCGGAGTGGACAGGACAAACCCCTGTCCGATCGCTGCGATCACCGTTTCACCACCATACCAGGGTGCATTAAAACGTTCCCTCTTCCACGCCCTGGAGGGGATAACGCCTTCTTTCTCTCCCGGCAAAGGAAACCCCACCGGCGCACCGAGGCCAAACTCCCGCGCTGCCGTAGCCAGTTTCTCGATCCCCAGTTCCAGCCCGACCTGATAAAACCAGACATCACAGCTCTCACGGAGCGCTTTTTTCAGCCCGGTCGGCCCATGCCCATCTTTTTTCCAGCAGCGGAAGGTAGAGCCCCCAAGTTCAAAACGACCGCTGCAATCGATCACCCGCTGGGCGTTGCTCGGTTTTTCCCGCAGCGCTGCCAGCGCAACCACCATTTTGAACGTCGACGCCGGTGAATAGAGGCCGCTGAGGACCTTGTTCTGTAATGGTTTGCGCGAATCAGTCAGCAGGGTCTGCCATTCATCACTGCCGATACCACGGGCAAAATGACCCGGATCGAAGGTCGGCTGACTGACCAGCGCCAAAACCTCACCACTGTGGACATCGAGCGCCACGGCCGCACCGGACTGGTCGCCAAAGGCCTGATTCGCAGCCTCCTGCAGATCCCGCGACAGGGTCAAAAACATCCTGTTGCCCGGCAGGGGCGGTTCCATCTGCAACTGGCGCAGCAGCTTACCCTTGACATCGACTTCCACCAGGCGACGCCCCGCCTGCCCGTTCAGATAAGATTCAAACGATTTTTCCAGGGCGATCTTGCCGACATAATCACCGGGACGATACCCGTCATACCGATCCGACGCCAGTTCCTCTTCGGTGATCTCACCGAGATATCCCACAAGATGAGCGGCGTCGCCTTCCGCCAGATAATTCCGCACCTGTCGGACTTCGGTCAGCACTCCCGGAAGATCGCGGCTATGTTCCTGAATACGCTCTACGGTATCGCGACTGACGTCCTGAGCAAGCGGCACGGGCCGATAAACAGGAAACCGCGTCCCCTCCTTCCAGCGTCTTTCAAGAGCATCCAGATCAGCTGGCAGCAATCGGGCCAGGCGTTCCAACAGGCTCGATGCATCGACGACGTCCTGACGCATAACAGACACATCAAAAGAGGGTCGGTTATCGACCAGCAAATGACCGTCACGGTCGTAAATCGGCCCGCGGGGCGCGGACAGCGACAGAACCCGGGTCCGGTTTCTCACCGAGCGCTCATTGTAACGTTCAAAACTGATAATTTGGAGATACCAGAGTCGCAGAATCAGCAGCAGAAAGACCAGCGCCACGGCGAGGGAAAACAACAGAAAACGGCGCTGCACCCGCGGGTGATCCCGCCAGTTCGAATCAAGCCCCATGACGACGGCTCTGATGTGGCAGACCGGCCATCCCTGAGCGGGCACCGAACTGGGGTTGCAGGTAGAGAAGTCCACTCAGCAGAAAGATCGCCCCCAGCAGATTTACAAACAGCTGTACAGGTAAAGTCACCAGCAGAATACCCAGAACCGATCCGGCCTCCGCAAACAGGGTCAGGCAGGCTCCCACCAGAAAGGCCTGAACCAGGGTCCCGGCGGCGACCAACAGTAACAGCAGGACGGGGCTTTCGGCGCTCAGTCGAGTGACCATGACCCGCACCATAAAGAAAATTACCAGGTGAACAACGGCGTAAAGCCCCAGCACCGTAGACCCGAAGCAATCCTGCAACAGGCCGAACAGCAGGGTCAGCAGGAGCGCATTGACAAATTCTTCACTCAGGGCGAGGTACAGCAGCAGGATTAACAGCAGGTTGGGAACCAGCACGCGGGGCAACAGCTGAGGGAGCAATGTGGTCTGCAGCAACATCAACAACAGGCCGAAGGACAGATAAACGAACAGGCGCTTCATTGCTGATCCTCCAGCAACACCAGAACCTCTTCCAAACGTGAAAAGTCGGCGGCTGGGATCAGGTCAACCCGCTGAAACAGGCCGAAGCGGCCCTGCTCGATCAGGCCGATCCGGCCGACCACCAAACCTTTTGGAAATACCCCTCCCATCCCCGAGGTGATCAGCAAATCATCGAGCTTTAAAGCAGCCTGTCGGCTAGCGTAGTCGAGCGACAGATGATCTCCCGCCCCACGAGCAACCCCGCGTGTCCGGGTGCGCTGTACCAGCGCTGCGACCGCAGACGATGCATCGGTAATCAACAGCACCCGTGCACTATTGGGCGCGACCTTAATAATCCGTCCGACCACCCCTTCCGCTGCGACTACCGGTAACCCCTCACGCAGACCGGCAGCGGTCCCCTTGTTAAGGACTATGGTCCGCGCCCAACTGCTGATATCTTCGGCAATCACCCGCGCTGGCAATACCGTGTGGTGAAAATCTTCAGAAAAATCAAGAAGTCTGCGCAGGCGCTGGTTTTCGAGAGAAATTTCTTTTTCGGCCGACAGCCGGGCACGTAGCTGCGCCATTTCATCGCGAAGACGGAGGTTTTCCTGGCGGGTATCGATCAGCCACAGATAGTTCATCCACAGTTGTCCGACCTCTTTAACAAATCCATCGACCCCACGCTGCAGGGGGGTGGTTATCGTTAGAACGGTCTGTTCAAAAAGGGTTGTCGTCCCCTTGTGCCGCAGATTATAGGAATAGAGCAACAGAGAGAGAAACAGCAGAACAACAGCCAGAATGGCAATGCGATGGCGCTTAAAAAACTCGCCCATAAATCGACCTCACGCGGCCCTGTCCGCCCTTTATGGCTGTTGAAACAAAGAAGAGGAGGACCGATCGATCCTCCCCGAAAAAAACACCTGCGTATCAATTCACCTCGCCGGACCCGATCGGAACTGAACAGTATGGATCAGGACGAAACCGCCACCTGTTTGAGCAGATCCAGCTGATCGAGCATCGCCCCCGAACCGAGCACAACACAGGAGAGCGGATCTTCCGCCACAACAACGGGAAGACCGGTCTCCTCGCGCAGCAGGACATCCAGATTCTTCAGGTTGGCGCCACCACCGGCGAGAACAATTCCTTTATCGACGATATCTGCCGCCAGTTCGGGGGGGGTACGCTCCAGGGTAATCCGCACCGCATCGACGATGGAATTAACCGGCTCAGACATCGCCTCACGCACCTCCGTCGAACTGATCCCCATCGTTTTGGGAATCCCGCTGACCAGATCGCGTCCCTTGACCTCCATGTGCTGTTCATCACTGTCGGTCGCATAAACGTTACCGATCGCAATTTTAACCGCTTCGGCGGTGCGCTCACCAATCAACAGATTGTACTTGCGTTTCATGTATTGAACGATCGCCTCGTCCATTTTATCACCACCGACGCGAACACTCTGGGCATAGACAATCCCCGCCAGAGAAATCACCGCTACCTCGGTCGTACCACCGCCGATATCGACGATCATATTCCCAGATGCTTCGGTGATCGGCAGTCCGGAGCCGATGGCTGCAGCCATCGGCTCTTCGATCAGATAGACCTCGCGGGCACCGGCCGACTCGGCCGATTCGCGCACGGCGCGTTTTTCAACCTGTGTGATTCCCGACGGAACACAGATGACGATCCGTGGTCGTACCAGATTTTTACGATTATGGACCTTGCGGATAAAGTACCGCAGCATCTCCTCGGTATAATCAAAGTCAGCGATGACACCGTCTTTCATCGGTCGGATCGCGGTAATCGACCCCGGGGTGCGCCCGAGCATCTCTTTGGCATCGGTACCGACGGCCAGGACCTTGCGCTGACCGTTGATATTGGTCTGCACCGCAACAACCGATGGTTCGCTGACCACCAGCCCTTTGCCTTTGACGTAAATCAGGGTATTGGCAGTCCCGAGGTCAATAGCCAGATCGTTGGAAAACATACCCCAGATCGAATCGAAAATATTCAGCATAGCACCACGTAACCCTCTGCCCGAAACGGGGCCGAAGTGAAGAGTCAAATAAGGTCGGAAAAACGGCCCCACTCTAGCAAACCACCTGCCTTTGCGCAAGACTCTAAACTGGAAAAAAATATTGCAATTCAGCGGATTGGTGGCTAACATGCTCCCCTGTTTTTCAGACCTTATACCTCAACTTTATCGATAAGGAGTCCCCACCCATGCTTGACCTGATCCGAAAGAAACAGAAAACGCTGCTGGTCAGAATCGTTTTCTGGGCCATCATAGCCGCCTTCGTCGGCACAATCTTCCTGGTCTGGGGACGTGGCAGCGACACCGGAGCATCCCTATCGACCATAGCGGCACAGGTCAACGATACCGAGATCACCTACGCCGAATTCCAGCGCAACTACAGTGATCTTTACAACCTTTATCAAAGCATCTACCAGAACAACTTTACCCCTGAGCTGGAAAAACAGCTCAACCTTGGTCAGCAGGCCCTGGATCAGTTGATCCAGGAAGCCCTGCTGATTCAGGAGGCCGACAGCCTCGGACTCAGCGTCAGTGATCAGGAGCTGGTTGACTCCATCGCCCTCTACGGTGCCTTTCAGGAAAACGGCCGCTTTAATCGTGACCGCTACCTGCAGGTTCTCAACTACCAGCGCATCTCTCCCGAGCAGTTCGAAGCGCTGCAGAAGCGTCAACTGCTGACCGACAAGGTCCGCCAGCAACTCCAGCAGGGCATCAACGTCGATGACAGCGAAATCGAGCAGGCCTATCGCGAGGACAACGATCAGATCAGCCTCGAATTTGCCCGCACCGCGCCTTCGCTCTTTGAGTCGAAGGTCAAAGTGGATGACGCAGACCTGCAGGAGTTCTTTACCTCCCAGCAGGAATCCTTCCGCCTGCCGGAAAAGCGCTCCCTGCGCTACCTGCAGTTCGATCCGGCCCGCTATGAAGAAAACGTCACCAGCTATCCGCAGGAAGAGCTGGAGCGATACTACCGCCGCACCCTCGATCTCTATGAAGTCGAAGAGCAGGTCAAAGCGGCCCATATCCTCATCAAAGTTCCCGAGGATGCCAAAGAGGATGTGATCGCCCAGAAGAAAGAGCTGGCCGCTACCCTGCTGCTGCAGGTCAAGGACGGCAAAGACTTCAGTGAGCTGGCCCGGGCAATGTCCGATGATCCGGGCAGCGCTGCCAAAGGCGGCGATCTGGGCTACTTCGGCCGCGGTGTCATGGTCGCCCCCTTCGAAGCCGCCGCCTTCAGCCTCAAGCCGGGTGAGATCAGCGACCTGGTCCGCAGTGACTTCGGCTTTCACATCATCAAGGTCGAGGAATATATCGCCGCCGGGGTTAAGCCGCTGGCCGACGCTATCGATGACGTCAAGGCCGGACTCAAGGTTGAACTGGCCCGCCGCCTTGCCTACGAAAAGGCGATGGACGCCTATAACATCAACCGCAAAACCGGTGAGCTGGACGAAGCCGCCACCGCCAACGATCTGGGCGTCAAGGAAACCGGCCTGTTTGGCCGTAACGACGCCATCGACGGCATCGGTCGCGAGGAGGCCATCAGCGCTGCAGCCTTCGCCCTGGAAGCAGGCCAGCTCGCCAAGCCGATCCAGACAACCCAGGGGATCTTCCTGTTTGCCCTCAAGGACCGTCAGGACAGCCGCCTGCCGGAGCTTGGCGACGTCCGTGCAGCAGTTGAGCAGGCCTACCGCGCCGACAAGGCCACGAGCCTGGCACAGACAGCCGCAGACGAACTGCTGACCAGCGCCCTCAAACAGGGCAGTCTGAAAAAAGCGGCAAAAACCGCCAAGCTCAACGTCGAAGAAACCGACCTGTTCAAACGCAGCTTCGGTGCTTTCATCCCCAAACTGGGCAGCTCAGAAGAGTTGAGTCAGGCCGCCTTTAAGTTGACTGCCGAGCAACCGATCGCCGATCAGGTCTACGTAATCGGTGATAAGTTTACCGTCGCCAGTCTCAAACAATCGATCACTGCTGACATGGAAAAACTGGACGACCCCACCCGCACCGAAATCCGTGAGCGCCTGCTGCAACAGAAGCAGGACGCCGCCGTCAATGATAAGATTAAGGCCCTGCGCGAGCAGGCCCAAATTTCACTTGCTCCCGAGCTCGCTGAGCAGTTTGGCGCAGAAAGGACCTGACATGAATACTCCTATCGTTACACAAACCAACTGCCCTGAGCTGAAGCTGGTCAACCGCGGCAAGGTCCGCGATATCTACGACCTGGGCCAGCACCTGCTGATCGTAACCACCGATCGCATCTCAGCCTTCGACGTCATCATGAACGAAGGGATCCCCCAGAAGGGGTATGTTCTGACCCAGATTTCCAAGTTCTGGTTCGATCAGATGACCGACATCGTTCCCCACCACCTGATCAGCACCGACGTCGACGACTTCCCGGTTGAGACCCACCAGTACCGTGAGCAACTGCGGGGACGCAGCATGCTGGCGAAAAAAGCGGCACCCCTGCCCCTCGAGTGTATCGTGCGTGGATATCTGTCCGGCAGCGGCTGGAAGGAATACCAGCAGCAAGGTTCGGTCTGCAGCATCGAACTGCCAACCGGCCTGCAGAACAGCAGCCAGCTTCCCGAGCCGATCTTCACTCCGTCCACCAAAGCGGAGCTGGGCGACCACGACGAAAACATCTCTTTTGCCCAGGCGGTTGAGCTCTGCGGGCAGGAGATGACTCAGAAGGTCAGCGACATCAGCCTCGAAATCTACAAACGTGCCAGAGAAATCGCCGACAGCAAAGGGATCATCATCGCCGACACTAAGTTCGAGTTTGGCATGTACGATGGGCAACTGATGTGGATCGACGAGGCGCTAACCCCCGATTCATCCCGCTTCTGGCCCAAGGATCTCTACACACCCGGTGCGGCGCAGCCCAGCTTCGACAAGCAGTTCCTGCGCGACTACCTCGAAACCCTCGACTGGAACAAACAGGCTCCAGCTCCGGTTCTTCCGCAAGAAATCGTCGAAAAGACCGGCGAAAAATACCTGGAAGCACTACAGCGCCTGACAGCATAATTTTCATCGCAAACCAAGAGGCCGGAACCACGTCTGCCTGACGTCATTCCGGCCTCTTATTTCTACAACATCCAGCCTTAAGTTTCCTCCCCCACTCCGCAGTTCCATTCAAGCACACACAGCCTGCACCGCTAAACCCTGTCACCGCAGAAACAACCAGAATGGCTTTTTATTTTCGCTGTTTTATGGCAGAATCCTGATCATTCACACGTCCGAGCACGATCTCTTCTTGCGCCATAGGGCCTGACTGTCATGAAACCTTCTGTCAAATATCTGGTTTTTATCGTCATCGTCAGTCTGGCAGTGTTTCTTGTCACCATGGGGAGTTTTGCAGCCTCCTGGCTCAGCCTGCTTCCCGACGAGCAAGCCATCCTCGAATCGTTGCTGCCCAAACTGCTGCCCTACCCCATGCTCGGGGCGCTGATCCTGTGTACCATCGTTGGCGGCCTGGTCAGCCTGCTGTTCCACTACTACATCACCCCCCTGCTCCGACTCGGTGAAGAAACAAAGCTGATCTCTGCAGCAAACCCCAACTACCGAATCGTCACCAACGGCGCCAAAGAGATCGTCAACCTGACCACCATCATCAACGAGTCGGCCGAGGCGTTCAGCAAACTGCAGCAGGACATCCATGTTCAGGTCCGCGCGTCGCAGAACAAACTCAACGAAGAACGGACCCGCTTTGCTGCCCTGATGTCCGAACTGCCCAACGGTGTCCTGGTCTGCAATATCGACGGTCAGATTCTGCTCTACAATGCGCAGGCTCAGAACCTTTTTTCCAGGGAAATCTCCCCCCCCGACGCCGACAGTCAGCCACAGGGTTTGATCGGCCTCGGACGCTCCATCTTCAGCCTGCTGGACCGCGACCCTGTCGTTCACGCCCTGGAATTACTGAACACCGCGCTGGACAAGGGACAGGCGAGCCCGATTACAAACTTCATGGTGACCCTGCGCAACGGCCAGTACCTACGGGTCAACATGGCACCGGTCTTCGTCGAAAAGCAGGGCAACCGCAAAATATCCGGTTTTGTTCTCACCCTCGAAGACATGACCCGCCAGATCGAATCCGACACCCGCCGCGACATCCTGATTCAATCCCTGACCGATGACATACAGGTCTCACTGCTCGATATCCGGACCGCCATCTCCTCGATCCTCAGAGAGCCGGACATGGACCGCTCACGGCTCGACGACCATCGGCAGGCCATCGATCAGTCCTCTGCCGCGATCCAGAAGATCGTTGATCAGGCGCAGATCAATTACTCCACGCACCTCCACGCCCTCAACCGGCTGGAATACGTCATGGCCGAAAACCTCCTCGAAGTACTGGCCAGCAACATCGAAGCGCGCTTTGATATGAAAGTGATCACCAGCGCCGACAGAGGCCAATGGCTGATGCTCGACAGCTATTCGGCGGTACAGGCCATCTCCCTGCTAGCCGGCATGCTGCGCTCCCGCACCGCCGTGGAGGAACTGCACATCTCCCTCGAACAGGACGACGACAACCTCGCGTTCATGACCATTCTCTGGCCCCGTCAGCCAGTTGGACATGACCTGATCGATGAGTGGAAAAAATCGCCGCTGAGCACCAACCGTCACGATGAAATCATGACCCTGGAGAGCATTATCCAGAAGCGCCACGGTGAAATCAGTGCCTATCCTCTGCACAGCGATGCCTGCGCGGTCCAGCTCACCATCCCCGCGCTCGAGCACGACACGCCGCAGCCCCTGCAGACTTCGGTTGAACACCGGCCGATATCCTACGAATTTGACCTGTTCAACCAGAGCGGCTGGCAAGAGCTCAGCCAACAGAAACTCAGCCGGCTGACCTTTGTCGTGTTCGACACCGAGACCACCGGCCTCAACCCGTCCGAAGGGGATGAAATTATCCAGATCGGCGCGATCAGGATCGTCAACAGTCAGATCCTCTATCATGAAACCATCGACCAACTGATCGACCCGAAACGCCATGTCCCTGCCAGCTCGGTGGCGATTCACGGCATCGAACCGCACCTGCTCGAAGGCCAACCGACCATCGACAAGGTGCTGCCCCATCTTCAACAGTTCACCGAAAACTCGGTACTGGTGGCCCACAACGCTGCGTTCGACATGCGCTTTCTTCAGCTGAAGGAAGAAGCGACCGGTGTTATCTTTGACAATCCGGTGCTCGACACCCTGCTGTTGTCGTCAGTCATCCACCCTAACCAGAGCTCGCACGCCCTCGAAGGGCTGGCAGAACGGCTCGATGTCCATATTGTCGGTCGCCACACCGCCCTCGGCGATGCCATCGTCACCGCTGAAGTCCTGGTGAAGATGATCCCTCTCCTCGAAGCCCATGGCATCTACACCCTGGAAGATGCGTTTAACGCCCAGGCCTCCTCGCCCTACGCCAAGCAAAACTATTAGCCGCACAATCACAGGTCGACCGCAGCACCGATTTATCCCGAGAAAAATCGATACGCACCTGACAATCCCCCTGCTATATGCTACTCTTCCGGCGCCTTAACAAGATCATAAAAATCCACTCGGGAGACCTGCGAACAATGATCCAGACCCATCCAACCAGCGATTCATTTTCACCTGATACGACCACCGTCGACCTGTCCGGAGATTCCAACTGGAGCGCCTTTAACGCGCCCTCACTGGTCGGGGCATCACTCCGCTTTGTTTCCGGGGAGCCACAGGGTAACCGGTACCGCGTTCGCTATTATCGCGATGAAGACCAGCGACTGCGCGCCCGTATCTGGTTCGGTCCCGAAACCGAAGGCCCGCCCGGTCACGCCCATGGCGGTGCAATGGCAGCGGTCCTCGACGAAGTCCTCGGCCTCGCTGCATGGGCTGCGGGGTACCCTATCGTGGTCGGCAACCTCAACATCAGCTTTCGCAATCAACTCCCTCTGGAGAGTGTCGTAACCGTTGAAAGCGATGTTGTCTCAGCCGAAGGCCGCAAAATCATGGTACATGGCAGGATTGTATCGGGTGACACGGTGTACGCTGAAGCGCAGTGTCTGTGCATTACTATCCCCGCAAAATAAGACCTTTTCTGTGCGCATTCCCCCTGCGGTTTCCTGCATTAAAAACAAAGTTTACCGTTGACTTATTACCGACACAGACTAGAATAAACTAATAAGCAATATCCAATCCCAATCTGTGCCCCCGACCGCACCCAAGGATACACAGAGTTTATGTCGATCCGACCAAAGTTGCTGCTCACGTTTCTGGCATTGGCTGTTTTACCGTTACTGGCTCTGGGGATCGCCAGTTATTCTATCAGTAAAACGACCCTCGAAGCCCAGACGATCTCATCGCTTGAAACCATTGCAGACCTCAAAGCCAAAAAAGTAACGGACTACCTTTCCAGCAAGCAGCTCGCCATTCGGACTTTAAAAAATTCAATTATCGTCAACAAAATGCTGCCAGTACTGAACAAGTACAGTGACGATTTTGAACACCCCGACTTTCTCCACGCCACCTCGGAACTGGACAAAAGGCTGCGGAACCTGCAAGAGGTTTTTGCCCTCGACGACATCGTCCTTGCCAGCCCTGACGGCAAAATGCTCTACCTGAGCAACGCCCACCATGTTTCGCTTTGGCGGGGCCAGCAGATTCCTCTCGAAAACAGCGACGACTTGCTCTCTCACGAAACCGTTCACTATTTTAAAAATCATCACGAGGACGGCCGTTACGGTGTTCTGTTCACAGCCCCAGTCAGATCGATCGACGATCAGGTTATCGGCCTGATCGTACTCGAAGTCGATATCTCCTCTCTTCAGAATATGATCTCAGACTCCACCGGTCTTGGCAGCAGCGGCTTCACTGTCATCAGCAAAAAACACTCGGAACAG
>PKUC01000048.1 GCA_002868865.1 Desulfuromonas sp.
GTTTTGTCGACGGAAAATCCGGTGATTTTCGGGGCGCGGTTGACCAACGGCGTGACGTTGATGGTGGCGGTCTTTTCAAGTGAAAAAGAACCGTCTTCGGTGTACGCCGTTACGGTTATGGTCTTGGACCCTGGTTCGCTCCATGCGAGGAAGCCCCTGTAGTAGCCAGACGTAGAGCCGGAAAAACGACTGATTCCAGTGACGATGGAATCCTGTGGCGAAGTGTCAAATGAGAAGTTTCCCGGAACATCGATACGCACACGAGGATGAAAGTCGGCGGCAAAACCGGAAAAGGACACCTCGAGGGTCAGGTGCACGCCCTGAGGTATGCTGGTGATGTTTTCGTCGGTCCAGCGGTCTTTAGTGAAGATCATGATCTTTTCCGTACCGCTCGGTGCCGGTTCGGCAATTTCGGTCCCTTCCTCAAATCCGGGATCGATCACAAAAAAGAGCGGCAGGTCGTCCGCGGGGGCGGAGTCGACCTCCTCAAAGGTCACATCGGTGCTGAAATCCCAGCTCCACTCATCGGTGGTGGCGGTGGTCAGGTCCCAGAGATCGGCGAGCTTGACCAGTTCGTCAGTCAGGTCGGTTATGGTGCCTTCATAAAAATCAGTCCAGAACGTGTCATCCCAGAGGTAGTCAGGAACGGGAATCGGCTCAGTGGGGATTTTGTAGCGGCCGGCCGGAAGAGTGGCGGCGGCGTCTTCTGGGGTGGACGTAGTGCTGACCTTAGGGGTTCCCGGGTTGATGGGGGCATCGCTGACTTTGACTTTGTCGTCATCGCCAAACAGGTCGACATAGGTGGGACCGGCATCGGTGACGATTCCCTGAACGGTGCCGATATCCACGTTACCGGTCAGTATGTTTTTTGCTGGCAGGACAAAACTGGAAAATTTGGTGTTGGCGTCAAAAACGGCTTTGACGCTGGGGGGGACGTCGTCCTCTTCAACGACGACACTGACCCCTTTTTCGGTCAGAGTAATAATTGCGCTGGCTTTTTCGGCGATCATGATGGTGCGGCCAGAAATTCCCAGCAGGCCGGCCGACGTGCCGCCAGTGGCGACGATGCTGAGAGCGGTATTGGTAGTCGCGGCGGTGTCACGGACCTTGACCGCAGCGTCTGTTTTCCATTCGTACTCGGCAATGTCGACGTCGTTGATCTGCTGGGCGTATTCATCGTTGAGCTGTCCCATCAGGAAACGGAGTCTGGCCATGCTGACGCCGGTTTTCTTGGCGACCTGCCCGAGGGTGAATTTAGCATTGTATTCCGGGTCGAGATAGATGTTGAGCAGACGGCGCGCTTCGACGGTGTCGCCTGTCGTTGCCGCTTTGACCATTTTAGCGGTCGCAGGTGCCGCTGAGGCGGAAGAGACGGTGGGAAGGCTCTCGGTCACAGGGAGAATCTTCTCCGTTTCGAAGGTTTCCAACTGTTTGCAGAGGCTGTTGACCCGATCGAGCGCTTCGAGGGCAGCGGTACTGCGGGCAACGAAGACGCTGGGTGAGGTGGCATCGGGGTCAGCATAGAGACTGGCGTTGGTCAGCGAAATTGCCTGATTCACCGCATAGGCGTAGTCGAGCAGAAGGTTGTAAAGCTCGGTTTCATCTGCTTCGGTAAAGGCGTCAGCACCCTCGGGAAGGGAAGCCATTTCGATGGTGCGAACGGTTCTGGAAGAGGGGGTGTCGGAGTCACTATCGGACCCCCCGCCTCCCCCCCCGCAGGCTATCAGTGAAAATGTCAGCGCAAAAATACAGAAAATACGCAGCCATCCCGTAACCATATCGACCTCCCGATACTATAGCTAGAATAGACTCTGTCGACCCTGTCATATTGGTAGAATCTAACGAAAAAAGACGGGGAACGCTACTGGTAAATTGACAAAACAAGACGTTGTTCTGTTTTTTAAGCTTACTTTGTCGGGTATTCGGCAGTGATGACACGGTTGATGGCATGTGTCAGGGTTGCGAGGTCTTCATCGCCCATAACATAGGGGGGCATAATGTAGACCAGCTTGCCGAAGGGGCGTACCCAGACGCCGTGCTCGACAAAGCGCGGCTGGATGCTGCGCATGTCGACCGCCTGTTTCAGTTCGACGACACCAATAGCGCCGAGGACGCGAACGTCTGCGACTGCGGGCAGGGTGCGACAGGGGGACAGTCCTCGCTCCAGTTTGGCTTCAATTCGCCCGATGTTGGCTTGCCAGTCTTGCTGCAAAAGCAGGTCGATACTGGCGCAGGCGACGGCGCAGGCGAGGGGGTTACCCATGAAGGTCGGGCCATGCATGAAGACTCCGGGATCACCACTGGACAGGGTGTGGGCGACCTCCGTGGTGGCAAGGGTGGCCGCCATGGTCATGTATCCGCCGGTGAGGGCCTTGCCGAGACAGAGGATGTCGGGGGCGATACCCGCATGTTCGCAGGCGAACAGCGTGCCGGTTCGGCCGAATCCGGTGGCGATTTCGTCGGCGATCAGCAGAATGTCGTGACGGCTGCAGAGTTCGCGGACCCTGCGTAGATATTCCGGAGCGTAGAACCGCATGCCGCCGGCGCCCTGTACGATCGGTTCCAGAATGACTGCGGCGATTTCTGTTCGGTGTTCGCAGAGCAGTGTTTGAAAACTGGAGATATCTTCTTCGCACCAGTCGGCATCGGATCGCGATTGTGGTGCGTCGGCGAACAGGTGCTGTGGCAGCAGATGGCTGTAGATCTGATGCATCCCCCCGACCGGATCGCACACCGACATGGCCCCGAATGTGTCGCCGTGATAGCCGTTGCGGATCGTCAGCATCCGTTTTTTTTCGGGTCGACCTTTGGCGTGCCAGTATTGGATGGCCATCTTCAGGGCGACTTCTACCGAGACCGACCCCGAATCGCAGAGAAATACATGCTGGAGAGGTTCTGGGGTGAGTTCGACCAGCTGTTCACATAGTTCGACGGCTTTGGGGTGGGTGAGTCCGCCGAACATGACATGGGCCATCTGACCGAGCTGGTCTTCGATCGCGCGATTCAGTTCAGGGTGATTGTAGCCATGGATGGCCGACCACCAGGACGCCATGCCGTCGATCAACCACCGGCCATCGTCGAGTTGCAGGCGGACCCCCTCGGCGCGGACCACGGGAAAGATGGTGGGTGGGTCGATCATGCTGGAATAGGGGTGCCAGACATGGGCGCGGTCGAAATCGTGCCAGGTGGGTTGAACTCTCACGATCTCTGGTCCTTTTCGAGGAGCTGATGAAGCTTTTGCAGCTTTTCTTCAACGGCCTGTTCCACCTCTGTTTCACCGAACATCCAAGTCAATTGGCCGACCATCAGGGTGACATCGGCCAGTTCAGAGATCAGCGCCTCTTTTCCGATCCGGCCCCGCTGGTAGTGCTTCAGGGCGGTAATCAGTTCGGCACACTCCTCGATCATCTGGTCGTACTGGGCCTGCTCTCCCCAGACGTTAAGGGTCTTCTGGTAAGTTTTTATGTCGACCATTGTCCTCATTTCCGTCAGTGAAAATGAGACCATCATAGGCGGAATCACGCCTGCGTGGCCAGCGTTTTGTCTCTTTTGACAGGCGGAATAATTGTCCCTATACTCCGGTGAGTAAAAAATCTACACGATTGCTGCGTACGCGGAGAAAGGCCCTACGTTATGGGTGTTAGACGCTCGGAAAAGGTTCAGCAACTGGTCGATCAGATCGATCTGTATGGCAAGGAAAATCTGGAAGAGATCCTTCACCTGTTGGTCGAGGGGATTCAGGTGCTGCGTGGAGTCGGCCGCTGCCGGATCTATCTGGAAGATTTAACTGCCGGAACCTTGAGTTGTGTCGCTGCTGCCGGTGGTGAAACGGCGCGGATTATGAGGACGTCGTTTCCGATCAATGATAGTGATTTTCTGGTGTCGCAGGTCTATCGCCAGCGGGAAGAGCTGGCTATTGCTGATCTGTCTGAACATCCGACCGATGTTCCCAACAAGGCCGATGTCACCCGTGCTGGGGCCAGCTACCTGTTCCCGCTGCTGCATCAGGGTCGCTCCATCGGTGTCATCTGTCTGGATCGTGGCAGCGTCGGACAGTTTCCCGATGATGCCCTGCGCCATCATTTACGCATGCTCCTCGCTGCCGCCGCTCCGACCCTCGGTCGGGCCCGGTCCTACAATCAGCAGATTGCCTTGGCCCGTCAGGTCGATCAGGCAAAAAAGCGTGAAGCTGCACTGTTTATGGTGAAATCGGCGGCGCTGTTGATCGATCAGGTCGCGCTGGCCTCGGTTCTGGTCCCAATTCCGTCGCAGGTCGACGGCGAGAGGACCATGAAGATTCTGGCGTCCTATTCCAAAGAGCCGGAGGCAGGCAATCTCTACGAAGAAGAGCGTCTGATCAATCTGACGCCGGGGGAATCTCTGATCTCGCGCTTTATCGATCGGGCGGGGGTCATTTCGGATGACAGTCTGTTGATGCCGCTCTATATCCCCAGCCTGTCATCCGAACCGTTACAGAAGCGTTACCTCACCGAGGAGTTGGGGCTGAAATCGCTCTATATGGTGCCCCGGTTCGACAGCCGCAGCAAGCGGGTGATCTGTCTGGTCAATTATTACACCAAGGAACACTATCAGTTCAGCGATTTCGAGCGCGGTCTGCTGGAGGCGCACGCCGAGATGGCGCAGCGGGTTGTGCAGGAGATCGGCGACGAGCACCTCGAGGTGCAGGTGCTGTCGGAGATCAGCGACCTGCTGCAACAGTCCTCTACAGGGGTCCAGTCGTTTCTACACCGGGTCTTGTCCAAGGCTACCCGCCTGATCGGCGCTGACACCGGCAGTATCGCTCTAACGCGGGATATCGATGGCGAGCGTTGGCTGGTGGTTGAAGATGCCGACGGCACGCTGGTGGGGGCAAAAAGCAAGCAGTGGCTCAAAAAATACATTCCGCCGATCCGTATCGGGGGCGAAGATCTGCCCAAGGACCAGCGCAGTCTGACGGGGTTGGCGGCATCCAACGGCCGGGTGGTGATGATTGCTGACACTCTCGATAAAACCGACCAGGAGGGCTATTACCTTGAGGTGACTCGTTCGGTGCGTAGCGAGATCGCAGTGCCGGTGGTCTGTGAGGGAGAAGTGCTGGCAGTGATCTGTCTGGACAGCATGCGACCACACTATTTCACTGGTGAGCATCGCCGTATTCTGTTGATTATCGAGCGGATGATCGGCCGTCACCTCGCCAGCATGCAGCAGATCGAACAGTTGACCGGTGAGGTTGACCGCCTGCGTCAGGATGTCGATTACAAGGACCCAAGCGTTTCCTCCTATCGACTCGGAAACATCATCGGCAACTCAGCCAAGGGGCAGGAGGTGATCGATACGATTCAACGGATTACGCCGCCTTTGTGCCACCGGCTGGCCTTCTGGAACAATCAGAACCGTACCGAACTTGTCGAGAATCTCGGCCTGCCGTCGATCCTGATCACTGGCGAGACCGGAGCGGGCAAGGAGTTTCTGTTTAACAACCTGTTCGCCCGTCTTAATCAGATATATCGTGATTTGACCCCGGGTCAGAAATCACTGCCGTTGAAAAAGAGCAATATCGCTGCCTACAGCGGGGAGCTGACCTATTCAGAATTGTTTGGCCACAAGCGGGGCGCTTTTACCGGGGCTCACGCCGATCGCCGCGGTATTCTCGAAGAGGCCCAGGGCGGTGTGGTGTTTCTTGATGAGATCGGCGATGCCGATCCCAAGACCCAGGTTCAGCTACTGAGATTTCTCGATAGCGGCGAGTTTGTCCGTCTGGGAGAAAATATCACCCGTTTTTCGCAGGTGCTGCTGGTGGCGGGAACAAACCGCGATCTGCGCCAGTTGATTGCCGCCGGGCAGTTTCGTGAAGACCTGTATCATCGTCTGTCCGAGCTGGTGATCGATGTCCCATCTCTGAATCAGCGCCGTGAAGATATCGCCGACCTCGCGGTTCATTTTCTGGGACGTTTGTTCCGGGTGTATCGTCAGCCCGAGCAGTCTGAACGGGAAGCTCCCGAGCTGAGCGATGAGGCCAAGCTGCTGCTCTCTCAGCACCGCTACAGCGGAAACATGCGCGAACTGCGCAGCATTCTGCTGCGGGCGATGCTGTTCAGAAACGGCCGCGTTATCCGCAAGGAAGATATTTCACGGGCGTTGTTGGTTCAACAGCCTCAACCTGCGGCTGTCAGCGAGACCGACAGTGACGTGACCCTGCTGAATACGCGAGTGGCAGAAACCATTTATCAGCGGATTGAGGACGGTGCGGGGGATTTCTGGTCGGAGATCTATCAGCCCTATTCGAAAAAGGAGATCTCCCGTGAGGCGGTTTTGGCGGTGATTGAGCAGGCACGGCGGCGTGGGGCGACCAGTATGCCCAAGCTGGCCCGGCAGCTTCAGGCCTGCAACCCGGAGTCTGAGGCGGCAGAGGAGAAGAAAACATTCTTCCGCTTTAAAAACTTTCTGTATAAAACGATCCGGGTCAACTAGCGCTATCGGTGGGGGTCGCGCAGAGACAACGCTCGCTGGCGAGCAGCGCCTCGATCCTGTTCCGCATCCTGTCGTTCCAGGGGCCGACGACGACCAGGTGTAGTCGTTCGGTGCAGAATACCTCCTGCGCTGTTTGCTGCAATTCTGACGGGGACAGGGCTTGCAGCTCACGGCGTTCATCTTCGAGGGTCCGCAGGTAGTTGGCCTGGAGCCCCCAGCCGTAACGGATCGATTGTGATTCCGGTTGATCGAGGGAAAAATCGAGCTCGAAGAGGTGCGCGCGGATCGTATTGTTCAGTTCGTCCTGTGGAATCTTTTTGTCGCGCAGCTTTTGCAGTTCACGCAGCAGCTCTTCGATGGCCGTCTCCAGATTTTGCGGATGAACGGCGAGATCGATGGCGAGATAGCCGGTATCGTCGAGCAGGGAGCAGTTGGCGTCAACGGCGTAGGTCAGCCCCAGCTCTTCCCGCAGTCGTACGGACAGTCGGGCACTGCCGCCCCAGCTCAGGAGCCGTCGCAGTACGCGCAGGTGGAGGGTGCGATGATCAGTGCGCCCCGGACAGCGGAACGCCAGCTGGATGGTGATCTGTGAGTCCGAATCCTTAACCCAGCGCGTTTGAGGGCCCGCAGGCAGTACCGCCGGGACCGGTTGGACGGCAGGAAGGGGGGCTGCCTGCCAGTCGCCGAACTCCTCTTCGGTTCGGGCGAGCAGTTGTGCGCGGTCGACGGGGCCGCAGCAACAGAGCACGATATTGCCGGGAATGTAGTGGCGGCGGTAGAAGTCCCTGAGGTCCTTCAGTGTGAGCGCCGCGAGGCTGTTTGGTGAGCCGATCAGGGATTGGCCGAGAGGGTGCTGTGGCCAGAGCAGCTCGGCCATGAGGTTGTCGGGATTGATCTGAAGCCCCTTCTCGTTGAAGTCTTCGCGGGCTTCTTCGAGGATGATGCGGCGCTCGATGTCGATATCCTGAAACAGGGGGCGCCGCAACATCGAAGCGAGCAGGGCGACGCCATCGACGGCGTGATCCGGGTGAAAGCGCGAGTGGAAACAGGTGGTTTCGGCGTCTGTCGACGCGTTGACTGCACCGCCGAGGGTCTCGAAGGCGCGCTCCAGTTCTTGGCTGGTGGGGTACTCTGCGGTGCCGCGGAACAGCATATGCTCGAGAAAGTGGGCAATGCCCGCCTCGCGAGGATCTTCATTGCGTCCACCAGCGCCGAGATAGACAACCATCTCGGCGCTGTGGAGGTGGGGCATCTGAACCGTGACCAGACGGAGCCCGTTTTTCAGGGTGTCGAGGTAAAATTCTGCCATTGCGGCTTTAGTGATTCCCGGTTTCAGCTGTTCTGAAGCAAACGTGCCGCTTCTTTGGCATGGTAGGTGATGATCAGGTCTGCGCCGGCGCGTTTCATAGCGATCAGGGTTTCCATCATGACACGGTCGCCGTCGATCCAGTCTTTTGCGGCGGCCGCCTTGACCATCGAATACTCTCCCGACACATTGTAAGCGACCAGCGGCAGATCGAATTCGTTCTTCAGATCTCGCAGGATATCGAGATAGGCCAGGGCTGGCTTGACCATCAGAAAATCAGCGTCCTCGTCGACATCGAGTTGCGCTTCACGGAACGCTTCGATGCGGTTCGCCGGATCCATCTGGTAGCTGCGACGGTCGCCGAATTCGGGGGTCGATTCCGCGGCTTCACGAAACGGACCGTAGTAGGCGCTGGCGTATTTGACTGCGTAGCTCATCACCGGAATATGCTCGAAGCCGTTGACATCGAGAATTTCACGGATTGCGGCGATGCGGCCGTCCATCATGTCGGAAGGGGCGACGATGTCGGCGCCGGCCTTGGCGTGGGACAGGGCTTCGGCGGCCAGCACCTTGAGGGTCTCGTCATTGTCGACGTCGCCATCTTTGATTACACCGCAGTGACCGTGATCGGTGTATTCACACATGCAGACGTCGGTGATGACGGTCAGTTGCGGCAGCTCGGCCTTGATGGCTCGGATGGTGCGCTGGATGATGCCAGTGTCGCTGTAGGCGTCCTGACCGATCGGATCCTTGGCTTCGGGAATGCCGAACAGGATCACCGCCGGGATGCCGAGGGCGTGGACCTCTTTGGCTTCGGCGACGATGTTGTCGATCGACTGCTGGTAGATGCCGGGCATCGAGGAGATCTCGCTTTTGATGTTCTCCCCGAACGCGCTGAACATGGGGTAGATCAGATCATCGACACGCAGGTGCGTTTCGCGAACCATGCGGCGCATGTTGGCGTTTCGGCGCAGCCGGCGGGCGCGGTAGGCGGGAAATTGCATGGAAGAACTCCTTTGGCGGTTATGAGTTAACAGTCCTGGGGTGATAGTGCTGGACCATGGCGTCGACCATGTCGTCGAGTGTCGAAACCTCTGGCTCCAGCGCGACCCGGTATCCGTGGCGTTCAATCGCGGCGCTGGTGACAGCTCCGATCGAGAACAGTTCGGTGGTTCCGAGCAGAGTCGGGAGGTCCTCGCCGATCATGGCACAGAGGTTATCGAAGGTCGATGGCGAACTCAGGCAGATGGCGTCGAGCTCTCCGGTCGTCAGCAGGTGCCGGATCATGTCGGCCCCCTTTTGGGGTTGCACGGTGCGGTAGGCAGTCGGGGCAACCACCTCCGCGCCGGCTGCGGTCAAACCATCGATGAGCACCGGTCGGACGGTTTCGGCGCGCGGATAGAGAAAGCGTCTTCCCGTTACGCCGTGCTCCAGCAGTTCGTCTAAAATGCCCTCCGCCTGGAACTGTTTCGGAATCAGGTCGGGGCAAAGGCCGTACTGTTCTATGGCCTGGGCTGTTTTTTTGCCGACAGAGACGATCTGGATGTCAGCGAGTCGGCGAAGGTCGAGCCCGTTGGTGCGCAGGCGTTTAAAAAAGCGTTCAACGCCGTTGGCCGAAGTCAGAATGAGCCCATCAAAACCGTCGAGGGTACTTAAGGCATCGTCCAACGGTTGCCAGTTTGGCGGGTCGGCGATAGCGATGGTCGGGATGCAGATCGTTTCGGCTCCGAGTGCCTGCAGTTGGGTGATAAAGGTCGCGGCTTGTTCCTTGGGGCGGGTGAGCAGAAACCGCTTGCCGAACAGTGGAAGGTTGTCGTACCAGCGCAGCTCATCGCGGTAGTTGACGACTTCGCCGATGATAATGATTGCCGGCGGCTTAATGTCGTGAGCGACAACGAGATCGCCGATGGTTGTGAGGGTGCCGGTGACGGTGCGCTGCCGCGGTAGCGTCGCCCACTGGACGATGGCGACCGGGGTTTGGGGACTGCGACCATGTGCGATCAGCGACCGGCAGATAAATTCCAGGTTGGTCATCCCCATGTAGAAGACCAGGGTACCGATACCGTTGGCCAGCGTGTTCCAGTCTAGACTCGACAGCTTGCGGTCTGGGCGTTCGTGGCCAGTCAGCATGGCGATACTAGTGGTGACGTCGCGGTGAGTCAGCGGGATGCCAGCGTAGGCGGCGGCGGCAAAGCCAGCGGTCACGCCCGGGACCACCTCAAAGGGAATATGATGCTGGTGCAGGTAGGCGGCCTCTTCGCCACCCCGCCCAAAGACGTAGGGATCTCCCCCCTTGAGTCGGGCGACGGTTTTTCCGCTACGGGCTTGGTCGGCCAGCAGTTGATTGATTTTGTCCTGCGGTAGGCTGTGTTTCCCTTTGTTTTTGCCGACATAGATCTGTTCGGCCTGCGGTGCCAGAGCCAGCAGGACCGGGTTGGCCAGATAGTCGTAGATGACGACATCGGCGGCTGCGAGATAATCGCGGCCCTTAAGGGTCAACAGGCCCGGATCTCCCGGGCCTGCGCCAATCAGGTATACGGTCCCCGGTTGCAAGACGTATCAGACCTCTTCCTTGCCGGGGTTGAAGGTTTCGGTACCGTAGACTTCGTTAAGGATCGGTCCGGCTCCCATAATCAGCAGATCATCGGCCAGCGATGCACCGGTTGCTTCGCAGGCATCGACGTGGCTGGTGAGGGTTTTCTTCAGGCAGTGAACACCTTCGCAGTCCGCAACGAGTCCGGTCAGTTCCAGCTGATCCCCTGCGACTGTGCCGTAACAGGCGATCGGGACTTGGCAGCCCCCTTCGAGGCGTTTGAGGAAAGCGCGCTCGGCGCGGACGGCCCAGGCGGTCTCGGGGTGGTTGAAGAAGTCGATCAGATCGTTGGTAACGTCGTCATCGATCCGGCTTTCCAGGCCGAGGGCCCCCTGGCCGATGGCCGGCAGGGAGACGTCGGTGGACAGGTACTCGCCGATCTGACTTTCAAAGCCGAGGCGCTTCATTCCCGCGGCCGCAAGGATGACGGCATCGAGGTTTTCTTCGGTGAGTTTGTTGATCCGGGTCTGGACGTTGCCACGGATGTCGATCATCTGCAGGTCGGGGCGGATATGCAGCAGTTGCGCTTTTCTCCGCAGGGCACTGGTGCCGATGCGCGCACCCTGGGGCAGCTCCCTCCAGCTGGTGACACCGGGACGCAGAATGACAATGTCACGGCAGTCCTCACGTTCGGTGATGCACCGCAGCGCAGTGCCTTCTGGGAAGAAGGTGGGTACGTCCTTCATCGAATGAACCGCGATGTCGATCTCATTGCGCAGCATCGCTTCCTGGATCTCTTTGACGAACAAGCCTTTTCCGCCGACCATGGCCAGCGGAACATCGAGGATCTTGTCTCCCTGGGTTTTGATCTTGGTCAGGGTGACGGTCAGGTCGGGATAGCGTTTTTCCAATTCGGATTTGACCCAGTTTGCCTGCCAGAGAGCCAGTTGACTGGCGCGTGTGCCGATGCGAAGAGTGCGTGCCATGATTGTATGAACTCCTTTATTTGTCCTGGTCGGGAGCCGTATCGCTGTTTTGAGGGGCGGCGGCCGGATCAGGAAGGTCGAACAGTGTACGGATCGCGTCGATGTGCAGGTTGCCATCGCTGCTGTTGTGGGCATTTTTTAAAATGCTGGTCGGTTTATGCAGAATCTTGTTGATGATCGCACTGGACATCGCTTCGATCGACTTGCGCTCTTTTTTGCCCAGCTCGCCGAGATTTGAGAAGGTCTTCTGCAGTTCGGCCTGACGAACTTCTTCCAGCTTGCGGCGCAGGGCGACGATGGTCGGTTTGACCTCCAGCGAAGAGAGCCATTGCTGAAATTGGAGAATCTCTTCCTCTATGATCGCTTCGGCCTTGGCGGCTTCCTTCTGGCGTTCTTTCAGGTTGGCCTGAACGACCCCCTGCAGGTCGTCGACATCGTAGAGGTAGATGCCGTCGAGCTTGTTGCCTTGTGGGTCGATATCTCTGGGGACGGCGATATCGATGAGGAACATCGGCTTGTTGCGGCGCAGGCGGATGACTTCGGTCAATTTGTCGGCATGAAGGACGTATCCTGGGGCTCCGGTCGAGGAGAGCACGATGTCGACCTGGTGGAGTTGGTCCTGAAAGTTCTCAAAGGAGACTGCGCGTCCGGAGAACTCTGCTGCCAGTTTTTCGGCCTTGGAGAAGGTCCGGTTGGTGACCAGGACTCGTGAGACGCCATTGTTGACAAAGTGTTTGGCGGCCAGTTCGCACATCTCGCCGGCGCCGACCAGCATGACGGTCTTGTCGTCGAGGGTGCTGAAAATCTTGCGCGCCAGTTCAACCGCGGCAAAGGAGACGGAAACGGCGCTGCTGGCGATAGAGGTTTCGGTGCGGACCCGTTTGGCGACCGAAAACGCTTTGTGCAGAAAACGGTTGAGGATGACCCCTGCCGTTTTGTATTCCGCCGCGTAGCCATAGGCGGTCTTTATCTGACCGAGGATCTGCGGCTCACCGATGACCATCGAATCGAGACTGGAAGCGACCCGCAGGACGTGCTTGATCGCGGCTTCGCCCTGGAAATCGTAGAGGTGCTCGTTCAGGTCGTCACGTGCGATCTGGTGGTAGTCGGCAAGAAAGTCCTTGAGACGCGAAATCGCACCGTCACACTCGCGGCTGGTGGCGTAAAGCTCGACCCGGTTGCAGGTGGAGACGATCACGCCTTCGCTGATGTCGGGCAACGCCAGCATTTGCTGCAGCGGTTCGGCCATCGCGGTTGGAGAAAAGGCGACTTTTTCACGTATTTCTACAGGGGCTGATTTATGGCTTAAGCCCACGACTAGGATATTCATGGTTAGCTCTCATGTATCGGCATGGTGACCATTACCCCTTAAGGGCGTCAAACGTGTGCTGGCCGGTAAGGAGCAGGTTGACGCCGAGAAAGGTGAAGAGCAGGCAGAGAAAGCCGATGATGGCAAAGATTGCCGCCCGTTTGCCGCGCCAGCCGATGCTGAGTCGACCGTGGAGCAGGGCCGCGTAGAGAAACCAGGTAATCAGGGCCCAGGTTTCTTTCGGGTCCCAGCTCCAGTAGGTGCCCCAGACCGATTCGGCCCAGATGGCTCCGGAGATAATCCCCATGGTCATCAGCGGAAAACCGAGGGTCAGACTGCTGTTGTTGATGCTGTCGAGGGTCGCCAGTGACGGCAATCGGTAATAGAGGCCGGAGAAACGCTTGCTTTTAAGCATCTTGTCCTGCAACAGGTACATGACGCCGGCGCAGAACGCCAGGGAAAACGCGGCGTTGCCTAAAAACGCGAAGGTGACATGGACGGGGAACCACCAGCTGTCGAGGACCGGGTTCAATTCCAGTAGCGGCTTGTGGGAAATGCCGGCAAAGATCATCAATACGACAGCCAATGGGCTGATAAAAGCGCCCATGACCGGCAGGCGGTAGCGCATGTCAAACAGCAGGAACAGGACAATCATGCACAGGGCGAAAAAAGAGAGTGAGCCATGCAGGTCGGCAATCGGTGTGTAGCGGACCTCGTAGTAGCGCAGGCTCATGTTGACGAAGTGAACGGCAATGCCCCCGAACAGTGCCCAGCGTGCGAAGCGCCCCGATTTTTCATGGCGGACAACGACATTGACCAGATAAAGCGCTGTCGCGATGAAATAAGCGATCAGCGTGACTTTGAAAAGAATAATATGGGTTGTCATGATGCCTCGTGACTGATGTCGACCTGAAGGTCACTCAGACTGTAGCCTTTCCCGAACTGATTCAGCAGCAGCTGGTCAATATCCTCCAACTGCCCGCCAGAAATCAGGGGGATCAGCTCCTGATTCAGTAGGTTGCGCAAAACCTCTTGATTGTATTGAACCCCTGCCGGTTCAGTCAACCACTTTCGGCGAATTGCGGCGATGAGGCTGACTGCGGTTCCCCAGCTGTCATCGACTGTTCCGGAGAGTTGGTCCCGCAACAGGCCGGACATGGCCGGACTGGTTGCTGATGTGGAGACGGCAACGGTGAGGGGGCCGCGCTGCAGAACGGCTGGCAGGAAAAAGTCTGATTGTTCAGACCGATCACAGCGGCATGCCCAGATCCCGAGTTGTCGGGCCTCACGGGCTGCTGCTGCGTTGCTGCCCTCACGGTTCGTACAGATAAAGACCAGGTGAGCGCCGGCCAGGTCGCCCGATCGGTAGGGGCGTTGTATCTGCTCAATGTGGACATCTGGAGCGAGCTTCAGCTTTTGCGGATCGATGATTGTGACCCTGGCTCCGGCTGCGAGTGCGCCATGCAGCTTCCGCTGTCCGACCTGCCCCGCACCGACAATGATGACCGTGCGCCCGGTGAGATTGAGGACAACCGGATAGGGCCGGCAGTGGGGCTCATTGCGCATGGGTCGCGCCTGTTACACGCCGAACAGGTCGGCTTCGACCAGTTCGCAGAGCAGGTTGCCACAGAACAGGGAGACCTCGAGGAGTCGTGGTGAGGAGGTGGTTTCTACGCAGAGGTGGAGATCGGTGCAGTCGCGCTGATTTTTGATTTTATTGTCGGCGGGTGAAAAAAGGGCGCGGGGTTGACCGTTAGCGGAGATGTTGATCAGTTCTGCCAGTGCGGGATCGTCCGAACCGTCGCTGAACATTAGCAGCAGGTGGTTTTCGCTGCCAAGGGCCTGAAAGTGGCGGGCGAGTTTCAGATGGCTTTGACCGCTGTGGGCCAGCGATGTGGACAGGGTTATATCGGTGCCCAGGGTAATGGCCGGCAGGGTCGGCCGCTCAAAACCGAGACAATGGGTAAAGTGGCTGGCGGTTAGTTGGGCGATGGGCTGCAGGTTGCCGGTGGCCGCGATCAGCAAGCGCCCCCCTTGGGTAAATATGCTGACCAGTGAGTTGGCGAGCAGCTGCAGTGATTCGCTGTTGTCCTGCTGAAATTTTTCAATCAGACGGGTCAGGTCGCTGCCCGATTTTTCGATATGTGTGTCCATGGTCCCGCCGGTGCCTTTCTTCTGGTCGATAAATACGGGGTTTCTATTGTCTGTGGTCATGATAGAAAGGCCCGTGCAAGCTGTCAAGAACAGTACGGAAATCTTGGATAAGGCTCTTGATTTTTTGTTTCGGTCGCCTATATCCTAGAGGTTCGGCAGATGTGTTGTTTTCGAACTGAGCCCAGGTGCTTACATAAAAAAGGAGACGGTTTATGGCTGGGGATAAGGTTGTGGAGTTTACCGACGGTAATTTTGAAGTGGAAGTCCTGAAGGCGGACACCCCGGTTCTGGTTGATTTTTGGGCGACCTGGTGTGCGCCCTGTAAGGCGATCGCTCCGGTGATCGACGAGCTGGCTGAAACCTATGCCGGACAGGTCAAGATCGGCAAGGTGAATGTCGACGAGAACCCCGCAACGCCCGGCCAGTACGGTGTGCGTGGTATTCCGACCATGATCCTGTTCAAGGGCGGTCAGGTGGTCGATCAGCTTGTCGGAGCTGTTCCCAAGAACCAGCTCGAAAGCCTGTTGCAAAAAGCGCTTTAACCCCCTCCCTGTTTTTTATGGTTTTAAGTGTTCGAACCGGCAGGGTTCCCGATCGCGGGGACCCTGCTTTTTTGTGTGTGCGCTCTAGAACGTCTTGTGGCTGTCGATCAACATCGTGACCGGCCCATCATTGATCAGTGCGACCTGCATGTCGGCCTGAAACCGGCCCGCCTCGATCTGCAATCCCGTTGTTTTTAATTGTCCAAGATAAGACTCGTACAGAGCTTCGGCCTCCTGTGGTAGAGCGGCCTGACTGAACCCCGGCCGCCGGCCTTTATGGCAATCGGCCAGCAGGGTGAATTGCGAGACCGCCAGAATCGCTCCGCCGATGTCGGTGACTGACAGATTCATTTTGCCCTGTGAATCTTCAAAGATCCGTAAGTGGGCGGTTTTTTCTGCCAGGTATTTGACGTCCTCAAGAGTGTCGCCCTGTTCCACTCCCAGGAGAACCAGCAGCCCTGCTCCGATCTTGCCTACGGTTTCTTGGTTGACGGTGACTGTTGCTGAGCTGACGCGTTGTATGACGGCACGCATAGTCGCACCTCCTTATCGGGCTTCGGTGTTTCTCGCCATTGCCCTGAGCAGGACGAGGTTCTTTTTGTCATGGCAGTTGTCCTCCCCCGGCGGCAACTCGAGAATTTTAGGCACCTGCGCTAATCGTTCGTCCTGCATCAGGGCCTTGAATCCCGCAATGCCCATCTCTCCTTCACCAATATGTGCATGGCGATCCACCTTCGATCCGCACGGTTTTTTGCTGTCGTTGATGTGGATCAGCTTCAGATGCTGAAGGCCGATCAGGCGGTCAAATTCATCAATGGTTTCTGTGTAGCCAGCTTCTGATGCGAGATCGTATCCCGCGGCAAATGCATGACAGGTGTCGAGGCAGATTCCGAAGTGTCCTTCGGGAACGTCCTTGATAATTGATGCCAGCTGTTCAAACCGCGACCCGAGGTAGGTCCCCTGCCCCGCGGTATTTTCCAGCAGGACCATGACGGTGCTGGGAACTTGTCTGAAAATGGTCCGGAAACTGGCGCACAGTTGAGCGAGGCCGCGGGTGGAGCCGGAGCCTGTATGGGCTCCCGGATGCATCACCAGCGATTCGATGCCGAGGTCAGCGCAGCGCTGGATTTCATCGACGAATGCGTCGATTGATTTCTGTCGTTTGTCGTTGTTCGGACTGGCCAGATTGATCAGATAGCTGCTGTGTGCGGCGATGAATGCGATAGGGCTCTGGTGGCGTGCGGCCTTGAAGGCAGTTATGTCGCTGGTGCTCAGCGGTTTGGCGTGCCAGCGGCTGGCATTTTTGGTGAAAATCTGGATGGCGGAGCAGCCTGCTTGTTCTCCACGGGAGAAGGCGTTGTGCAGTCCTCCGGCGATCGAGACGTGGGTGCCGAGCAGTAACGAACCCGGTGTGGGCATCAGCGCACCTGCTCTGTGCGCCATGACTCGACTAGCGGCCCGATGTCGGCAGGGCGTGCCAGATGGGCGTCAACAAAACTGTGTGGTTGGTGTGCGCCGATTAATACGGTCTTCATCCCCAGCTGTTTGGCGGTCTTCAGGTTGGCGCTTGAGTCTTCGACCATGATGCAGCGCTCAGCGGGCGTCTCTATTTTTTCGAGGATTTTTTGATAGGGCGCCGGGTGTGGTTTTGGGATGTAGCCTGCGACGCGAATATCGAACATCTCACAGAACAGGTGGTCAATACCCAGCGCAGCGGTGACATTGCGGGCATGGTTTTGTGAGCCGTTGGTAAAGATAAAGCAGGGGATGTCGAGGGCTTGCAGACTGTGTTGCAGGTGGATGTCATGTGAGAGCTTTTGCTGAACGTCGATGGCATGGACGTAGTCGAGATAGTCTTCCGGATCGACGTGGTGGTGATGTATCAGTCCCTGCAGGGTGGTGCCGTACTTTTCCCAGTAGTGGCGTCGCAGCGTGTCCACGTCATGACGGGGGATGGTGACAACCTCTTCCATATAACGGTTGATACGGACATCGATCAGAGAAAAGAGATTTTTCTCGGCCGGATAGAGGGTGTTGTCCAGGTCAAAAAGGATGGCGTCCATTGAGGTGTTCGCTTATGTCCGGTCGAGAGGGAAATCGCCGGAAAAAACTTCGACGGCTGGTCCGGTTTTGTAGATACAGCCGTCTTCGTTCCATTCCAGTTCGAGGTCTCCGCCGCGCAGATGGTTAAGGATGATTCGTTCTGTCCGGCCGGTGACCACTCCGGCCACGGTAACAGCAGAGGCGCCGGTGCCGCATGCCAGGGTCTCACCCGCACCCCGTTCCCAGGTGCGCTGAATGACCTCGGTGCGGGAAAGTTGCTGGACAAATTCGACATTGATACGTTGTGGAAACCATGGGTGTTTTTCGATGAGCGGGCCGTATTTTTCGACGGGGAAGCGGGCAACATCATCCTCGATAAAAATAACGCAGTGCGGGTTGCCCATCGAGACGCAGGTGACGTGAAATTGCCTGCCATCAATCTCAAGGGGGATGTTCTGCGCGGTCTGCTCCGCGGGACCAGTCATCGGGATGTCACCGCGCGTGAGCCCGGGTTTGCCCATGTTGACCTTGACCCGATCGATACGCTCATCGTCTCCGGGAAACATCTCTACTGTCAGCAGCCCCGCGCCGGTTTCGATGGTGATCTTACGCTGGTTGACCAGGCCATGATCGTAGGCGTATTTGGCGACGCAGCGGATTCCGTTGCCGCACATCTCCGCTTCGCTTCCATCTGCATTAAACATTCGCATTCGCAGTTCGGCGTGTTGCGACGGCAAGATCATAATCAGCCCATCGGAACCGATGCCGAAGTGGCGATCACTGACCTTGCGAGCAACCTCGGCGGGATTGCTCACTGAGCTCTCAAATCCATCGACGTAGACGTAATCGTTCCCGGCTCCGTGCATTTTCGTGAATTTCATTGATTTCTCCCGCCGGTTGTTGTTTGCTGCGCCCGTTTGTTACTATAAACGCAGGGTGACATTCCCGACAACCGTGAATTCTTAACGCATGGAGACAATATGGCTTTTAATCTGAAGACAAAACTATGGCAGACAGGTGCTCTCGAGTGGTGGGCGATGATTGGTGACGATGACGTCTATCTCGGTGATCGTGAATTTCCGCTGCCGCCGGAAGAGGGCGATGAATGGCTGGTGCGCAAGACCGGCCAGCGGTTTAAGATAATCGATGCGGAAATTCAGCTGATCGGTGAGGAGGAGCCCCCCCAGCCATGGTAAAAACACTCGAGGTTGTCCAGATCCCGGCCGGAGAGATGGGCAACTTTGCCTACATCGTCTACTGCCCGTCAACAAAGAATGCCGTCGGTATCGACCCCTCATTCGCTCCGGATCTGATGCTGCAGGAGGTCGAGCAGCGTGACCTGACCTTGATTGCGCTGCTCAATACCCACGGGCACCATGACCATATCGCCGGAAATCAGACCATATTGGACGCTGTCAGTGTCCCGTTGGCTGCACATCCCGCCGATTTGCCTGATGCCGATATCTGTCTGCGGGACGGGTCGGTTATCGATCTCGGGCAAGGGCAGATCGACGTATTGCACACCCCGGGGCATACCCCCGGATCGGTGGTGTTTTCAACCGGAGA
>PKUC01000073.1 GCA_002868865.1 Desulfuromonas sp.
GGCGACGCTCATCGAAGCAAACGATGTCAGAATCGTCAACGGTTCAAGGTCTTCAGCCGACAGTTCTCTGGGGACAAAATCGTTAAGATAGAGGATGCCAACGGTTTGATCATGCATTTTCAGTGGCACTGCAACAATCGACACGATCCCTTCGGCAATGACCGCGCGATTATTGATAGAGTCGAACTGCTTGGTGTCGGGCACCAGAAAAGGCGCATCGTGGTCCAGAACCATCCGTGCCAGCGAGCCCTGTTCTAGGCTCCACTTTTTACGCGCGGAGAAGGATTCACTTAAACCGACGGCGGCATGCAGCTCCATGATCTGTTCGTCAGGATCGTAGAGAGCGATACTGCCTGCCGGCATATCGAGCAGATCCCGGGCGGTCTGCAGAATCGTCCGCAGGACCTGATCAAGTTCAAGTGAAGACACGACGATGCGAGCAACATCGAAAAGTTCATGTAGACGCTGTGATTGACCCATAAAAGGTTCCCCCTTACACCTTAATGCGAGCATTTCACGGGTTTTCTATATCCCAGAAAGGAAGCAAACTATAGCCGAACTTGTTGTTGCACAGCAAGAGAATTACACAGAAAATATCGTCCAATATTTTTCATCAGCAACCCCTTGACAGACACCAGATATAGTGCTCTATTTTTGCGGTCCAACAAAATGTAGTGGCATGGCCACATATCACCCCAGTTCACATTTTATGAACAACCATTTACACGGAGGCTGTTTCATGCCCGAAACAAAACAGAACACCCGGCTGCCGCTGTCCAAAAATGCTCGGACTGTTTTAGCCAAACGCTACCTGAAGCGCGATGTGCAAGGGATCCCTCTCGAATCTCCCGAGGATATGTTTTTCCGCGTTGCTGAAACCATCGCCGGCGCTGAACCGAAGAACAAAGGAAAAAAAACAAATTTTGCCGATGATTATTATCGGATCATGACCGAACTCGACTTTCTCCCTAACTCTCCCACCCTGATGAACGCTGGTCGTGAGTTAGGACAACTGTCTGCCTGCTTTGTTCTGCCGGTAGGCGATTCGATGGAAAGCATCTTCGAGGCGATCAAGAACACCGCGCTGATCCACAAAAGCGGTGGTGGCACCGGATTTTCTTTCTCGCGGATCCGCCCCGCCAACGACGAGGTTCAGTCGACCAGCGGCGTCTCATCGGGACCCCTCTCCTTCATGTCGGTGTTTGATGCCGCCACCGAAACCATCAAGCAGGGCGGCACCCGCCGCGGTGCCAATATGGGCATCCTGCGCATCGACCATCCCGATATCATGGACTTCATCATGGCCAAGCGGGATCAGACCGTACTGACCAACTTCAACATCTCGGTCGGTATGACTGAAGCCTTTATGGAGGCAGTCGAGAAAGGCGCCGATTACGACATCATCAATCCCCGCAGTGGCAAGGTGGTCAAACAACTGAACGCCACCAAAGTGTTCAACCAGATCATCGATATGGCCTGGACCAATGGCGAACCGGGAATCATCTTCCTTGACCGCCTCAACCGTGACAATCCCACTCCACATATCGGCGAGATCGAAAGCACCAACCCTTGTGGAGAACAGCCACTGCTGCCCTATGAGTCGTGCAACCTCGGTTCTCTTAACCTCGCCAACATGGTCAAAGACGATGACGTCGATTGGGACCGGCTCGGCGATACCGTCCAGCTTGCGACCCGTTTTCTGGACAACGTTATCGAGGCCAACAAATATCCCCTTCCCGAAATCGATGAAATGACCCGTGCCAACCGTAAAATCGGCCTGGGAGTCATGGGCTGGGCCGATATGCTGATCCTGCTGGGCATCCCCTACAACAGCAAAGAGGCTATCGAACTGGGCGAAAAGGTCATGGCCTTCATCAATGATATTTCTCACCAGCAGTCGATCGAATTGGCCAAAGAGCGTGGTGCGTTCCCCAACTTCAAGGGAAGCAGCTACGACCAACCGGACGCTAAACAGATCCGTAACGCGACCTGTACCACCATCGCCCCCACCGGAACGATCTCGATCATCGCCAACTGTTCCAGCGGAGTCGAACCTCTGTTTGCAGTGTCCTATGTGCGCCAGGTCCTCGATAACAACAAACTGATCGAAGTCCATCGGCTGTTTGAAAAAATTGCTAAAGAACGGGGCTTTTACAGCGAAGAGTTAATGCAGGAGATCGCCGAAAAAGGGACCGTTCAAGGCATCGACGCGATCCCGGCCGATGTCCGTCGCATCTTCGTCACCTCTCACGACATCACCCCGGAAGACCATGTGTTGATGCAGGCCGCTTTTCAGCGCCACACCGACAATGCGGTCTCCAAAACGGTCAACTTCTGCAACAACGCCACCCGTGAAGATGTTTCCAAGGTCTATCGTCTGGCTTACCAGCAGGGGTGTAAGGGGGTTACGATCTATCGCGACGGCTCACGGGATATGCAGGTGCTTTCGGTCGCCAAAAAAGAAGACGATACAAAAACCGAAGACACCATTCCGATGGAATCCAAAAAGCCGACCCGCAAGCGCGAACGGCCCCGGGCGCTGACCGGATCGACCTATCAGATGGAAACCGGTTGCGGTCCGCTTTACGTCACCATCAATCAAGACGACAAGGGCCTGTTTGAGTTGTTCACCACCATGGGCAAGGCAGGTGGTTGCGCGGCCTCGCAATGCGAAGCAATCGGGCGCCTTGTGTCTCTCGCGTGGCGTAGCGGCGTTCAGGCCCGTCAGGCGGTCAAGCAGATGATCGGCATCACCTGCCACAAACCAGCCGGCTTTGGAGAAAACCGGGTGACCTCCTGCTCCGACGCAGTGGCAAAAGCGATCGAAATGCACATGTCCAAAGACGGTGAGGCGCCGGTCCCCTTCGTCAGCAACGGCGGTGCCTGCCCCGAATGCGGCGGCCCCGTCGAGCATGAAGGCGGTTGCTGCGTCTGTCACGCCTGCGGTTATAGTGAGTGTGCCTAGGATCAAATAGAGAAAATAATCAGATCAGTCAGAAAACCCGACTGAGAAAATAACAACACAGGGGACAGCAGATATTTCTTCTCGCTGTCCCCTGTGTTGTTGAGCTCGATCAAATCGATTCTGTTGACACAATCTCAATCACCGTAATCTCCGGCGGTGAAAAAATCCGCATTGGCGGCCCCCAGGTGCCGGTTCCGCGACTGGTGTAAAGGTGAGCCCCACCCTCCAGCGTGTACAAGCCGTCCTGCATCGGAAAGCGCAGTCCCGTCAGCAGATTGAACGGGAAAATCTGGCCTCGGTGCGAATGCCCCGACAACTGCAGATCGAAGCGCCCCTTTGCTTCGTCCGATATCAACGGTCGATGTTTCAAAAAGACCGTAAAGCGGTCCGAAGCGCCGGACAATGCCGCACCATCATCCGACACTCCCTGCCGTGCCGGATCATCGACCCCCGCCAATCGCAGCACCTCTCCGACAGCAACTGCCTCGTTACGCAAGATCCGAAAACCGCTCTTTTTCAGAAAATCGATCGACTGCCCCAATCCGGCATAATATTCATGGTTACCGAGAACGGCGAACTTGCCCAAGGGGGGATCGAGTTGATTCCAGATCGACGACAGCTCCTCCAGGTGATTAATCTGAGCATCGACGATATCGCCGGTGGCGACCAGTAGATCAGGTCGCAGTTCGCGCAGTCGATTCACCACCGGCGTCAGCGCTTCGTCACGATGGATCAACCCCAGGTGCATGTCCGACACCTGCGCAATCCGTATCGGGGTGCTGTCGGCTGGCAATTTATCACTGACAATTCTGACCTGCTCAATCTGCAGGGTATTGGCTTCATACAGACCGTAAAAACAGGCCCCCAGCACAATAACTCCGGCCAGAAAAGCCGTCACCCCGCCGCGAATCGACAGATCGACACTCAATACGTCCAAACGAGAGATGACTGCGGCAAACAGCTCCCAGATCCCGAGCAGAACAAACAGACTGAAGGCGACGAATACCACCCCCATCCAACTGTAGCTAACCCAGGCCAGCGCGCGGGCCAGATTTTCGTACTCTGCACGCTCACTTAACCGCACCAGCAGCGGCGCAAAGATCATCAAGGCCATCCATACCCAGGTCAGGGTGGGCAACGCCGGGTGCCCTTTGAGCAGCGGATGAGCTCCCCAGAAGACCAGAACATGCATGGCAGAATAGATCGACAGAAAAATAAGCAGAAACAGAGTCATCGATTCACTTTCTCCGAAAAAGACCAGACAGAGAGACTGGAGACAATCGGCAACAGATGTGCTATAAAATCAGCTCTTTCAAAGCATACTAACAGAAAAGGATGACCACCATGAGCACCTTCCCCCCCTGCCCCGAATGTTCCTCCGCATACACCTACGAAGACCGCGGCCTGCTGGTCTGCCCGGAGTGCGCTCACGAATGGACCGCCGCAGAGGCTGAAGCAGATGAATCAGATCCGGTTTTTCGGGATGCCCACGGTAATATTTTAGAAGATGGGGATACCGTCACGGTGATCAAGGACCTGAAGATCAAGGGATCTTCCTCTGTGGTCAAGGTCGGAACCCGCGTCAGAAACATCCGTTTAACAGAAGGTGATCACGATATCGACTGTAAAATTGATGGCATTGGTGCCATGAAGTTAAAGTCCGAATTTGTAAAAAAAGCATGATTGTTGAAATATCATTTATTTTTTTCAGTCTAAAGACTTAAAGCAATAGTAAGATATATTTAACTTCAGCCCGAAAGGAAGACGTTGACTATGAATTATGTGATGAAGCAGGAAAATGGTTTTACTTTAATTGAGCTCATAATAGTAATCGTTGTTCTGGGAATTATGTCCGCAGTTGCTATCCCTAAATTTATAGATCTCCAAGATGACGCAACTGAAGCCACAGCTGAAGGCATTGTCGGTGCCATTAACGGAAGTGCTGAATTAGTTCGTGGTGCCGCTTTGGTTCGGGGTGTTGCATCTGCTGGAGGAAATGTTTTAGTCAGTGGCTCAAATGTGACAGTTGTTGCAGGTGGATATCCTGCCGCTACTGCTGCCGGTATTGGTAGTGCAGTTAAAATAGATTCTGATTGGTCCGGAGCGGTTGATACAACTACCTACGTCTATCAAAATGCCTCTGGCAACTGTACCGTGCGATATTCAGTTGTCGCAGATGCAACAAATCCAAGCTTTTCCACAGCAATCGATGCAGGCTGTAAAAAATAGCAGCAGTGATTGAACTTAAGGACTGGGTATTGCTGTGAATAAAGATTCTAAGGACATCCAGCAGCATCCATTATCGACGCAGCCTGACACGATGATCTGGGACACACTCTGTCATCGCTGTGGTGAGTGTTGTTTTGAAAAGATCATCGACAAACGTGGCCGGATCATTACGACGCAAATTCCCTGCCGCTTTCTTGATATTCACAGCAGGCTGTGTCGGGTTTATCATCAACGCACCCGTCTCGAAGAGGACTGTATTCGGCTCACTCCAGACAATATAGATGAGCTCATATGGTTGCCAGAAACCTGCGGCTACGTTCAGTTTCTACAAAAAAACAGCCTAGCTCCGTCAAATAACTGCCCACAGCAGCCAAACAGCCGAAAATGAGCCCTGATTGCCAACTTAAAATCCACACACCATCATGTCATGCGGCCGCGGCAGCTTATTTTCCGAGCAAAATTCTCAATAATGGATGTCACAAAAAAAGCTGGCATGCCCTATGCTAATACATACCAGTACGCAAAACCTTGACCCCGGTGCCTTTCCCCCTCCTAGGCCCGGGGTATTTTTTATCCCCCATTCAATCGACCGCAGAAACGTCAGCATGCCTTAGGCGGAACGCTGTGACCGGCGATTACGGCCTGACCCAGCGACAGCCCTCCATCGTTGGGAGGGACTTGTCGGTGGACCAGTACTCGAAAGTCGTCTGCACGAAGTAGATTTAAGGTCCGCTCCGTCAGATAGCGGTTCTGAAACACCCCACCCGACAGAGCGACAGGAACAGGACCATACGTCTTACGCAGTAGACGACAAACCTGAGCGATCATCGTTGCTAAACCGTTGTGAAACCGGGCGCTCACTATTGACGAGCTGATATTATTATTCAGATCCGAAACCAGTTCTCGGATCAGTGGATCCGCGTCGATTTTTAACCCGGCAGCGTATTTGACAACTGCAAATGGGTAGCCCTCGAAATGCTCAGCGTCATCGGGCAGGGCCATTTCCAGGGCGAGGGCGGCCTGACCTTCGTAACTGACCTTAGCGCGCAAACCCGCCAGCGCAGCAACGGCATCGAACAGACGCCCACAACTCGACGTCAGTGGCGCATTGATCCCGCGCTTGACCATCTGCCTGAGCAGTTGGAGTTCGCTGCTCCGATTAGCAAAACAGGACATCTTCGGAAGAGAGTCATCGCCGTACGTCTTGATCAGATAGCTGGCAGCCATCCGCCACGGCTCTTTGACCGCAGCATCCCCGCCCGGCAGGGCCACAGGATCAAAGTGCGCAACCCGCTCGAACTCCCGGTAGTCGCCGAGCAGAAACTCTCCCCCCCAGAGCGTGTCGTCGATCCCATAGCCGGCTCCATCAAAGACAACCCCCAAGGCCAGTTCATCAACCCCGTTATCGACCATACAACTGACCAGATGTGCGTGATGATGCTGGACGGACACCGATCGTCCATCCAGAGCTATTGCAGATCGGCTTGAGACAAAATCGGGATGAAGATCATGAGCGATGATTGAGGGAGGACTGTCCAGCAGGTTCTGCAGATCTGTGATGGCTTGATGTTGCGCGTCGAGAGCATCCCGATTCTTCAGATCCCCAAGATGATGGCTGATAAAGGCGCAATCGGATCGGGTCAGACAGATGGTGTTTTTCAGCTCGGCCCCAAGCGCCAGCACTGCTGGCTGCCCACTCGCAAGCCGGATAGAGCGCGGTACATATCCACGCGACCGGCGCAGAACAAGGGGCTGCTGGTCGATTACCCGCACGATGGAATCTTCAGTCCTGCGCTGGATCCGGCGGTTATGGGACAGGTAGCCGTCCGCGATACCGTCCAAACGATTCAAAGCCTGTTGATCGTCAAAGGCAATCGGTTCGTCACTGCGGTTTCCGCTGGTCATCACCAGTGCAGAGAAGTCCTGCAACAGCAGGCTATGGAGAGGGGTATACGGCAGCATGACGCCCCAGAAGGTGTTCCCCGGAGCGACCGATTCTGCGATACCCGCTTCAGCACGACGCGCAAGCAGAACGATGGGGCGCTCCACGCCACACAGCAAGCGTTCTTCCAGAGGAGAGAGCCGTGCGATCTGTTCGATCGCAGTGAGATCGGAGACCATCAACGCGAACGGCTTCTCATCCCGGTGTTTGCGCTGGCGCAGACGCACGACAGCGGCGGCATCGGTCGCATCAACGGCGAGATGATAGCCGCCAAGCCCCTTGATAGCGACAATGCCCCCCTGCCCCAGCATTTTGACTGCTTCACGCAAAGGGTCAACGCCACCGACCACACGGCCCCGGGCATCCGAAAAGGAGAGGACGGGGCCACAGACGGGACAGGCGTTAGGCTGAGCGTGAAAGCGGCGCGAAAGAGGGTCGTGATACTCTTTCAAACAGGAGGGACACATGGGAAACTCGGCCATGGTGGTAGCAGACCGGTCATAGGGAACCCCGGTAACAATGCTGTAGCGCGGGCCACAATTGGTGCAGTTGATAAAGGGATAGGCAAAGCGCCGATCGGTCACAGCACTCATTTCCGCGAGACAGTCTTTGCAGCTTGCGGCATCGGGAGCGATCTGCGTTTCTCCACGGGTAGATTCGGTGCTGGCGACAATCGTAAAATCGGAAAAACCGAGCGGGGCGACAGAAACAACAGCAACACGGCTGATCAGTGCCAGAGGTGGTGCTTCGGATTCAAGTGCAGCAACGAAGGCTTCAGCGCCCACGACATCGCCCTCAACGTGAATCAGAACCCCCTGTGAATCATTGAGGACCGTACCTGACAGGCCATATTCCGTTGCCAGGCGATAAACAAACGGCCGAAAGCCGACCCCCTGGACAATCCCTTCAACCCTAACGTTCCAGACAACTGAACGCAACCACTCCTCCTGACAAACAGATTTACATCTTTCTGCATGCACAAACGTTGTGGGCAACCGCTACCGGACTCACTTCATCTCTTGATCGAGCAACAGAATTTCAGTAGAGTCAGCGTTCATCACCCTGAACGCCCCCAAGAACAAATTTGAGCAGGCGACCGATGTTCACCTATGCCCCACCCCGCTGCGCAATCCCCATTCTCTACTGCGACCGTCATCTCCTTGTCGTCGACAAACCGGCCGACCTGCTCAGCGTGCCCGGCCGAAAAACGGAGCATAAAGACAGCCTTGTGCTGCGGATGATGGTCGATTACAACGATGTTCGGGTTGTTCACCGGCTCGACATGTCAACCTCGGGGCTGATGGTTCTGGCACGCAACGCCGATGCGCAGCGTCACCTGAGCCGCCAGTTCGAGCAGCGCACGGTCAAGAAGTCCTACCTGGCGATCGTCAGTGGTGCCCTAGAAAAACAAGAAGGTCGCATCGACCTGCCCTTGATCGGTGACTGGCCAAACCGCCCACGGCAAAAGGTGGACCACGCCGCTGGCAAAACGGCAATAACCCTTTACCAGAGTCTATCGTATCACAGCAAAGATGACACTTCGCTGGTGCAATTAAGGCCGGTGACGGGGCGCACCCATCAACTGCGCGTCCATATGCAATCGATCGGTCACGCCATCCTCGGTGATGACCTGTACGCCGATGACACCATACGTGACAGAACAGATAGGCTGATGCTCCATGCCAGCGGGATTTCCTTCATCCACCCAGCGAATGAGCGCCCTTTGAGTTTCAACCAGCCTCCACCGTTTTAACTGTGGGGTTTGGGACTTGCGACCTGAGCCGCGCTGCATTATAGTGCCGACCAAAATCTACCCGAGGAGAATGACCATGATTACCGCCATCAGCCCGATCGACGGGCGCTATGGATCAAAAGTCACCGAGCTGACCGAGTGTTTTTCTGAATATGCACTGCTAAAGAACCGGGTCAAAGTTGAAGTCATGTGGCTTATCGCCCTTAGCGCCGAACAGCAGATTCCCGAATGTCGCGCCTTAAGCGCCGACGAAGAACAACAGTTGCGGCAGATCGTTAGCAACTTTTGCCCGGTCGAGGCAGAAAAGATCAAAAAGATCGAAGCCGTCACCAACCACGATGTCAAAGCGGTGGAGTACTATCTTAAAGAACAGATCACTGGAACGACCCTAGATGATCTCTCCGAATTTATCCACTTTGCCTGTACCTCAGAAGACATCAACAACCTGTCCCATGCGTTGATGCTTAAAGATGGCCTGGCGGCAATGGTTCCTCAGCAGCAAGAGATTATCGACACGATCTGCCGACTGGCAGACGAATTCAAAACAGTGCCGATGCTGGCACGCACCCACGGACAAACGGCCTCGCCGACAACGATCGGTAAGGAATTGGCCGTATTCGCTTCACGCCTGGGCAAGCAGAGTGAAAAGATCGCTGCAGTCGAGCTACTCGGCAAACTGAACGGCGCCGTTGGCAACTTCAACGCTCACCTCTCAGCTTACCCTGCTGTCAATTGGCCGGCGCTAACCAAAGGAGTGATCGAGGACGAACTGGGACTCACCCAGAATCTGTTCACCACCCAAATTGAGCCTCACGATTACATGGCCGAGCTGTTCGACGCTCTCGCCCGCTGGAATACGATTCTGATCGACCTGAACCGCGACATCTGGACCTACATCTCTATGGCCTACTTCGGGCAGAAAACCGTCAAGGGCGAAATTGGATCATCAACCATGCCGCACAAGGTCAACCCTATCGATTTCGAAAACTCTGAAGGGAACTGTGGACTGGCGAATGCCATTTTCAACCACCTGTCGGCGAAGCTGCCGATCTCCCGCCTGCAGCGCGACCTCACCGACTCTACGGTGCTGCGCAACATGGGGGTTGGATTCGGCTACAGCATGATCGCTTACAAGTCGACTCTGAAAGGCTTAGGAAAACTGAAATTAAATGAGCAGAAATTGGCAGACGACCTCAACAACGCCTGGGAAGTCATGGCCGAACCGATTCAGACAGTGATGCGCAAAGCAGGCATTGAAAAACCCTATGAAAAACTGAAGGAACTAACCCGCGGCCAGCAGATCGACAGCGGAACAATCCGACACTTTGTAGAAGGATTGGAGTTGAACGCTGAAGACAAGCAGCGCCTGCTCGACATGAGTCCGGCCAGCTATATTGGCATGGCAGAGAAAATTTCCGATTTACTCAAATAATCGAAAACCGACATAATTCAAAAAGGCAAGAGAGCGACAACTGTAGCTCCCTTGCCTTTTTTGTTTCATTTCATTGGCGACTGATCTGGTCCGCCAACACGCTCAAACCTGTGCGACCCGCTTCGTTTCAGCAGACAACAACAATGGCCACATACCGAAAGCGAACGCCTATTCAGCTGGATCAGCGAATCAAAACCCCCGTTTCGGCAGAAACCAAAACGGGGGCAGATGAGTTCAAGAGGTGAACGGGAGAAACTCAATCAGTGGATTACTTGGCGACTGCAACCCAAGCAGGAATGTCACCGATCACAACATCGAACACCGGGAAAACCAACACATAGGTAACAACAACAACCAGTGCAATCCCAAGAAGATTCAGGCCGAAACCGCTTTTGGCCATCTGCGGGATGGTGACATAACCCGAAGCGAAAACGATGGCATTCGGTGGGGTAGCAACAGGCAGCATGAAGGCACACGACGCTGCTATGGCAGCCGGCACGATCAGCAGCAGCGGACTCTGTCCAAGACCGATGGCAACGGCGGAAAGAATCGGCATAACCATCGCTGAGGTCGCAGTATTTGACGTTAACTCAGTCAAGAAGATGATGAGGGCCGTCACAGCTAAAATCAGCAGCAGAACCGGTGCTGTCTCAAGCAGACTCACTTGCGACCCGAGCCATTCAGCCAGACCAGAGGCCTTGAAACCACCAGCCATCGACAAACCACCGCCAAAGAGAATCAAGACGCCCCAGGGCATTTTGGATGCCCAGTGCCAATCCATAACGAACTCGTTTTTTTTCAAATTGATCGGAATCAGAAACAGGACCAGTGCACCGGTCATGGCAATAGCCGCATCGGTGACCAGTTGGGGATCCGGGAAGATAAATCCGAGCTTTTTCCGAAAAATCCAACCAAAAGCGGTCAAGGCAAAAACGGCAGCAGTCCAGCGTTCCCCTTTACTCATCACCCCCATTTCGCGCAGTTCCTGGTTGATCAGATCACGCCCACCGGGAACTTTCTCCAGTTTCATCGGGTTGGCAACTCGGGTCAGCCAGAGCCAGCAGATCGGTAGCATCACAGCAACTAAGGGCACACCAACTTTCATCCAATCGACAAAGGTAATCTCATAACCGTAAGTTTTCTGCAGATAACCAGCCAGAACGGTATTAGGTGGCGTACCGATCAGGGTAGCGACACCTCCGATTGAGGCCGCATAGGCGATACCAAGCATCAGGTTGAGGCCGAATGCAAACTGCTCTGGAGAGAAATCGATTTTCTTATCAAGTCCTTCCTTTTTTCCTTCATCGACAACGTGGCTAATAATGGCCAAGCCGATCGGCATCATCATAACTGTTGTCGCGGTATTTGAAACAAAGGCTGACAACGCGGCAGTCGCCATCATAAAACCGAAGATCAGGCGTCCTGGAGAAAATCCAACGGCCTTAACGATATTCATGGCAATCCGGCGGTGCAGATTCCATCGCTGCATGGCAAGAGCGATAATAAAACCGCCCATAAAAAGGAAAATAAGGTGGCTAGCGTAAGGCGCAGTCGCCTTTTTGGTATGCATGATTCCCAAGAGGGGGAAGAGTGCGATCGGCAGCAAACTGGTTGCAGGAATCGGAATCGACTCACACATCCACCAGGTCGCCATCAACAGGGCCACAGCGGCCATCTTCTGGGCCACCGGCTCCATACCCGTTGGGGCAGGCATGGCCAGCATCAAAATAAACAACAGAGGGCCAAGCGCCAGACCGATCTTCTGCCGGCGGGTGTATTCACGCGGGTCTTCCTCGTTGACTCCACCGGGTGACGTTTTCAAGCGCTGGGTATGTTCTGCGGGGGCCTCATCCATCTCATCGGCCAGGTCAACATCTTTCTCCGTATTTTCGACAGAGGAAAAAGCCAAACCGTTTCTTCCCAACAAGCGTTTCATTGCCTTTGGTGTTACGGCAAACAGAGATTTTGTATCGTCGTGCATATCCCAAAGTCGGTTCCAGACATCAGCAATCATAACAATTATCCTGAGTAATAAGTTTACGCTGACTACGCTCATAGCAGCAAACAACGGTGAGGAAACGCTTTTTTAAAAAAGCAACATCAGTGCCAAACAAAACAGGATTTCATTCTCAACACTTAACAACAAATAAACACTGTCATTTCAACCCGTTGTGCATATGACAAAATAATCAGCTGCGAATATAAAATAAAATCCCTACACGCAAGAAAAAAAGTCGAACAAAACGGCCAATTTCGGCCCATTTTGTTCGACATTTGCCTTTCGACTACCATTCACGAAGCGAGCTTAAATTCCTAACCCGACAGGTCATACTTTTCCAGCTTGTAGCGCAGTGTCCCGCGCGGCACGTTAAGGATCCGTGCGGTTTTGGCCACGTTGCCCCCGGTAATGCGAAACGCTTTTTCCACCAGATTCTTTTCCACGAGGCCAACTACGTCGTCGAGAACGATCCCTTCCGGCGGAATTTCAAAGCTGAACGGCACCTCGCTCTGTGGCTCTTCGCCCCAGATTTCCCGGGGGAGATGCTCCGGCTTGATCAGATCCACGTTATGCATAATGCAGATACGTTCCACAACGTTGCGCAATTCGCGGACATTGCCCGGCCAGTGGTAGCGGGACATCAGATCGAGGGCTTCTTTGCTGAAACCGGCCATCCGCTTGTTGAATTCACGACTGAACTGCAGAAGAAAATGCTCAAGCAGACAGGGAATATCATCGCGCCGATCACGCAGCGGCGGGATATGGATCGGAAAGACGTTAAGGCGATAGTAAAGGTCTTCGCGGAACTCTTTGCTTTCAATCGCATCTTTGAGTTCAGCGTTGGTCGCGGCAATGATGCGGACATTGATGTCGATATTACGATTGCCCCCCAGACGCCGGATTTTGCGATCTTCTAAAACCCGCAGCAGCTTGACTTGAAGGTTCATGTCCATCTCGCCAATTTCGTCGAGAAAGATCGACCCACTGTCGGATTCTTCAAACAGACCGAGCTTGCGATTTTTGGCATCGGTAAAGGCGCCCCGTTCATGACCGAACAGTTCACTTTCGAGCAGATTGAACGGGAGAGAACCGCAGTTGATCTCGACAAAGGGCCGCTCGGCGCGTGGTGACAGGTTGTGGATCGCCTGGGCAACCAGTTCTTTACCCGTTCCACTCTCACCTGTAATCAGGACCGTCGCAGTTTCGTGCTTAGCCACTTCTCGGACTTGATGAAAAATCTGCTTGAGCGCCGGGCTGACACCCACCATATTGAGATCGGAACCGCCATCACGAGACAGACGCTTAACTTTGCGCCTCAGGCTCTGGGTTTCGAGCGCCAGCTTGACAATCAGGTGGATTGCATCGGCCTTAAACGGCTTTTTAATGTAATCATAGGCCCCGATCTTCAACGCTTCGACCGCACTTTCAACGGTGCCATAGCCGGTGATAATAATAACAAGGATCTCCGGATCGACCTCTTTGAGTGCTCTCAGGACATCGAGACCGCTCTGACTGCCGAGATTCAGGTCGAGCAAAACCAGCCCGATCTCTTCTTCGCTGACCAGTCGTACAGCGTCCTCGGGAGAATCAGTCGAAAGCGGGCGGTAGCCGTCATCGGCCAGGATACGTTCCAGGTTTTCCCGGATAAAGGCCTCGTCGTCGACAATCAGAATACGTTCCATAGGAAACCTCGGTCAGAGCAATAAGGGAAGAACATCGGTATCAGCACCCCGTAACTATAGCGATCGTCACCACCATAGCAAGGCAAAACGGCTAAAAGCCGACAGAAGCCCAAACGAGTGGCTATTTTCGGCCCAAACAAAGGAGTGCAATGCGGCGGAAAGTTGCCCATCCGCAAACAGGACAGGGACAAAGATCAGGCGGGCGCGATAGGCAGGCTGACGGTAAAGCGGGCACCGGAACCAGGAATGTTTTCGACGCGAATCTGACCGCCATGGTCGGAGACAATATTGTGACTGATGGCGAGACCAAGCCCTGTCCCCTGCCCCTTGTTGGTGTAAAACGGCTCAAACACTAGAGGGAGTTTTTCGGCGGCGATTCCCGCCCCCGAATCGCTGACGGTGACATCCACCATTTCGGCGGTATGGCACACGGCGACGGACAACGTCCCCCCCTGTGGCATGGCATCGATGGCATTGGCGAACAGATTTAAAAAAACCTGCTTCAACCGGTCCGCATCGAGGGGCATCTGTGGCATCGATTCAGGAATCTTTACATCGAGTTGAATCCGACTCTTCTCACACTGACGGCGCACCAGAAACAGTGAATCATGCAGGACAGTGCCGATCTGCCCCGCTTCTAACTTCAGATGCGACATCGTTGAAAAATGCAGCAACTCCCCCACCAGACCCTCGAGACGTTCTATCTCCTCGAGGGCGCGTCGAATCAGCTTCTGATCATTTTCCTGACCGAGCAAACGGTCGTGCAGCTCATCGAGCAGCAGACTGACGCCGGTCAGAGGATTCCGGATTTCATGGGCGATACCGGCCGACATCCGCCCCAATGAGGCGAGCCGATCCATCCGTGCGACCTGCTCACGCATACTGACCCGCTCCGTCAAGTCCTCAACCGTCAGCAACCAACCTGCGTGCTGGCGAAAACTCAGCGGAAACAGAGCCATCCGGAAGGTCAGTGTCCTGCCGTTACGATCCACCGGGACATACTTGCCCCACGAGGCGGATTGCATCTGCGAAAGCCCGTCGTGGAGGACAGTGGTCAACTCCGGCCATGCAATCAGAAGGTCCTGCCAGCGACAGACACCGTCCGGTCGCTGAAGACCGAGAATGCGGCATGCGGGCCCATTGACCGATGTTACCTGACACTGGCTGTCGATGGTCAGGATACCGGTCTCGATGTTTTCAAAAACCGTATTTTTAAAGTTGCGTTCATGGATAATTTCGTGACGTGACCGCCTGAGGGCCTGCAGGGTCTGCACAAGGCGCCTCCGGCGGCGATTTAACTCATTAACCATCTCGTTGAAGGAACGCGCCAGCACCCCGACCTCATCGTGCGAACTGACAATTACCTGGGTCGAAGTGCCACCCCTCTGCATCTGCCGCGTCCCCTCAGTCAACAGCAGCAGAGGTCGTACGATACTGTTGGCGAGGTAATAAGCCGCCACAATCACGAAGAAAACCGTGATCGAAATGACCAGCCAGGATTCACTCAGGTAGTTGCTGATCTCCTTGCGGATGATCGCCGCTGTATTGAGCGCTGGCAGATGGAAGTTCTCCACCTCTGCGCCGATGGTGATCCCGCCAAAAATACCGTAACGGGCATAGTCACCGCGATCATAAAAAATCGGCGCGTAGGCCATAATCTTTTGCGAACCACCGACATTGGTGGTATCGACAACACCCGAATCTCCACGACGAACTGCGTCAGCGACGCGCGGATAGTTCGGATGGATAAATCCCGCCTCAAACAGGTTGAAGGGAATCCGACCGGCGCGGATCTCATCCTCTGAGGTCTGCGCCGAATAGGCGGGCACAAGCGTTCCGCTGCGATCATATCCGCGAATATCCCAATACTTGGGGTGCGCGATCATCCAGCCTTCATCGTCAAACATGAAGGCATAGTTGCCGCTCGTGTATGAAGGAAAAACAACGTATCTATCTTTATTGGGGGAGATATGCTGGGTGAACTCCATCAGATGCCGGTGATCCAGCGATAGCACGACAATCCCCTGAAGTTCTCCTGCGACATAGATCGCCTTGGAAAAACGGATAACGCCCCGATAGGGAGTGCCTTGCACGGCCTCCAGCGGTGTTTCAGCTCCCTGCAGCTGTTCGTTGCGACTGACGTACCAGCCCTGCAGGTGGGAGACAGCAATCTCACCTTCGGGGAGTGCGAGCGTTTTATGAAAATAGTCCTCGTTCAGATAGGTGGTCTGGCGGGGTTCGGACACCTGACGCAGTTGCCGTGACGGGCGGCCATCGACAATACGGATCTGCTCACGACCGTCGGCATCGACGAAGGACACTTCAGGATAGAGGAGGATGTTTTCCCGGACCTCTATCGGCGCATCGTTAGTGCCACGACGGTACCAGAGTTCACGGGCATGCTCCCAACAGAAATCGAGATAGGTCTGCTCATCGAGATTCAACAGTGACAGGTCGTGAAGGTCTCCCTCGACGGAAAACAGAAATTCACGCACATTGCGCGCCACCATATCCGCCCGTAGTTCCAGCGCTTCGGTGGCCTGAGCATCGAGAGCTTCCGTGGTACGCTGACGCAGCAGCTCTTCCACCAGACGCAGGCTGTGTTGCGAGTTGATCAGCAGAAGCAGAAGAGGTATCAGGGAGAGAAGAAGAAACGCTCCGAGGACCTTTTTGTGGAGAGTCAATCGCACCATAGCGGTTGATTATAACGAAAGCCGACAAAGGGAGCAAAGAGAACTGAGAAAATAGCCCCCGTCCTGCCGCATTCCAACCTTTAGCGCGGACTGAATTTATATGCTAATCTACCGAGTGACAGTCTGCTATTTCAATGCGAGGGAATTTCATGCCCGACACACTCCGACCGGCCCGTATCGGCTGGTGCCTCTACGACTGGGCAAACTCGGCTTTTGCGACCGTTATTCTCGCCGCCGTCCTGCCGGTCTACTTTGTCTCTCTGGTTCCTGAATCGGGTGCCATCCTCACGCTCGGCAGCTGGCAGCATCAACTCCCAGCCAGTGCACTATGGGGGTACGCTGTTTCCGGTTCGATGCTGATCGTCGCGATCACGGCTCCCTGGCTCGGGACCCTGGCGGATACGCGCGGAAACCACAAGCAGCTGTTAATCGGTTTCTGCTTGTGCGGATCCTTTGCGACCAGCCTGCTTTACCTGCTTTCGCAGGGCGATTATCTGGCAGCCATCGGCCTCTTCATCATCAGCAATATCGGCTTCAGCAGCGGCAACATCTTCTACAATTCTTACCTAACAGTGCTGGCCAGACCGGGCCAGACCGACCGCTTATCTGCGCAGGGGTTCGCCACCGGCTACATCGGCGGAGGGGTCATGCTGCTGCTGGTCTTTGTGCTGATTCAATTTTCAGAACAGTTTGGTTTCAGCGACAGGGGTGCAGCAACGAGATTCGGTTTTCTGCTGACCGGCATCTGGTGGCTGCTGTTTGCCCTCCCCGCGTTCCTGTTTCTTCCCAATCCCACACCGCGTGGTCCCACAGAACAGGGTCCGTTCAGGACATATCTTCGTTCGTGCAGAGATATCATCCGCTATCGCGAGCTGTCACTGTTCTTGCTGGCCTTTCTGTTCTACAACGACGGTATCCAAACCGTGATTGCTGTCTCTGCCATCTTTGCCAGAGAGGAACTCGGCCTGAGCCAGGGGAGTATTCTGGGATGCTTTCTGATGATTCAATTTATCGCCATGCCCGGCGCCCTGCTGTTTGGAAAACTGGCGGACCACTTCGGATCTAAAAGATCGATCATGATCAGCCTCGTGCTTTTCACTCTGGTATGCGGGTACGCCTCCCTGATGCAAAGCCAGCTGGAGTTCTGGATACTTGGCGCCGTTATCGCACTGGTTCTGGGCGGAAGCCAGGCGATCAGCCGTTCACTTTTTGCCAGCATGGTCCCCTCGGACAGGAGAGCAGAGTTCTTTGGGTTCTATGCCATAAGCTCGCGGTTTGCAGCGATCTTCGGCCCCTTAACCTTCGCGCTGGTCATAGACTGGACGGGCTCAGCCCGTGGAGCAATTCTTGTTCTGACAATCTTTTTTGTCATCGGCGGCACACTCCTGCTGCGGGTCGATGTCGCAAAAGGACGAAGAATCGCGACAAAGGAGCACCCCAAGAAACAGCACCAAACAGCAAACGGCCCAACCTGCTGAACAGGCGGACCGTTTGCTATTGAAACTATGATTTATACCCTGCGTCGTTAGAAGGTTCGTGCGACCACATAATCGGCAAGGTCACACAGGGCCTCTTTGGTCGTGCTGTCCGGGAAAATCTGCAGCAGACGCTTGGCCGCAGCGACGCGCTCCACGGCGATATCACGGGTATATTCGATCCCCCCTGTATCAGCGATCAACCCGCAGACGGTATCCAGATCATCTTCAGAAATCTCCTCCAGTTCGATAATCCGCGCCACCTCTTTTTTCTGCTGAACACTGGCCTGCTGATAGGCATGAATTAACGGCAGAGTCATCTTGCCCTCGGCCAGATCGTGACCACGAACCTTGCCGAACTGCTGTTCTTCGGCAACGTAATCGAGAGCGTCATCCATCAGTTGAAATGCAGTACCGATCTCAAGACCGAATTCGCGCATCGCCACAACCTGCTCCGGTGAAGAGTCGGCCAGCACAGCGCCAACCTCACAAGCGGCGGCGATCAGAATCGCGGTCTTGCTGCGGATAACCGCCAGATAGCGGGTTTCATCAACTTCGAGATCGCAGGTATTCAGCAGCTGCTGTACCTCCCCTTCGGCCATGCGGGTGGTGGTTTCGGAGAGCAACTTCAGGACATCCAGATTGCCGCAGGCAACCATAATAGAAAAGGTCTTGGCCAGTAGAAAGTCACCGACCAAAACGGAGGTTTGATTGCCCCACACCGAATTGGCCGAACTGTTTCCACGGCGTAATTCTGCGCCATCGACCACATCATCATGCAGCAGAGTCGCGGTATGAATGAACTCGACGACACCGGCCAGTTCAACATGATCCTGCCCGCGATAACCACACAGTCTGGCGGCAAGCAGCAGCAACATGGGGCGTATCCGTTTGCCGCCGCTGTCAAGCACATACTCAACAACCTGATTGATCAGCGGAACATCGGAGCACAGGTTGTCCCTGAAACGCTCTTCGACCCGCGCCATATCGTCCTTTAACAGGTCGATTACTCTCTCCATCGGCAGAACCTGCATCCTCTCTACGAAAAGGGCATTAAAAAAATACGAATGTGTAATTTTCGGTTATAATTTTCGTCGTTTATAATAGAAATCGACCCGCTTTATGTCAAAGTTTTTCTCATACAATGAACGTTCTTCCGCTACACACCCACCAACTCATTTTTTTATTGACTTTGTAATTTCAAGACCATAGAATTTTTACCGTTTTTGTAATATTTAAAAAGTGACGTTCCAACACGCCACATGAAATCAACACCAAGGAGGTCATATGGAAAAACCGTCTTATAATACGGACATCGTCAGGAGCTTTGTCACCTGGAGCCTGGTCTGGGGTCTGGTGGCGGTTCTGGTCGGGGTCATCGTTTCGCTACAGATGGTCAATCCCGACCTGAACTTCGGCCCCTACCTGACCTTCGGGCGACTGCGTCCTATCCACACCAACGCAGGCATCTACGGTTGGGGTGTGGGTACTATTTTCGCGACCTTTCTGTTTATGGTTCAGCGTCTCTGCAAACAACCGCTGTGGAGCGACAAACTGGCGAAATTTCAGCTGTGGTTTTTTAATGCGACCATCATCGCCTCGGCGGTGACACTGCTGCTCGGCTATACCACGTCCAAGGAATACCATGAGATGGAATGGCCCATCGACGTCATGGTCGTAATCCTCTGGGTCGCCTTTGCTATCAACATCATCATGACCATCATCAAACGCAAAGACGAGCAGATGTACATCTCACTCTGGTACATGATGGCCGCCCTGATCGGGGTCGCAATCCTCTACCTGGTCAACGCCGCTGCCGTCCCGGCGTCACTGTTCAAATCCTATTCAGCATATGCCGGTACCAACGATGCCAACGTGCACTGGTGGTTCGGACATAACGCGGTCGCCATGGCATTGACTGCTCCACCCCTGGCGATGTTCTACTACTTTCTGCCGAAATCGACCGGCGTACCGATCTACAGTCACCGCTTATCGATTATCGCTTTCTGGTCGCTGATCTTCATGTATCTGTGGACCGGTGCCCACCACCTGCTCTGGACCCCGGTACCGGACTGGATCCAGACCCTGGCAATGGCCTTTTCGGTGATGCTGATAGCGCCGAGCTGGGGCAGCGTCATTAACGGTTATCTGTCGATGAACGGCCAGTGGCATCAGATGAAGGAAAATTATCTGGTCAAATTTCTGATCCTCGGCATCACCTTTTACGGACTGCAGACCCTGCAGGGGCCGATGCAGTCGATCAGATCCTTCTCCGCATTTATCCACTACACCGACTGGGTCCCGGCTCACATTCACATGGGGACCATGGGCTGGGTGTCGATGATCAGTTTCGCCAGCATCTATTTCCTTGCGCCGCGCATCTACGGCCGCGAAATCTACAGTATTCCCTTGGCCAACCTGCACTTCTGGCTTGCGCTGATCGGCCAACTGATCTGGTCGATCAGCCTCTGGGTCGCCGGTGTATTGCAGGCCGGGATGTGGAACGCCATGAACGACGATGGCAGTCTCACCTACACATTTATGGAGACGATGGTGGAGATGTATCCCTACTGGTGGGCCCGTGTCATCGGCGGCGCCATCTACTTCGCCGGGATCCTGATCTTCGTCTATAACCTGTATATGACAGTTCGCAAAAAAGAGACTATTCCTTCCACCACCGCTGAAGGGAGGGCATAAGTCATGCTGGAAAAGAAACCTGTACTGTTTATGATTCTGGCAACCCTGGCTATCCTGGTCGGGACGGCCGTAACCATGGTTCTGCCCTTCGTCTGGGTCAACACCGCCGCGGACCGAATCGAGGGTGTGACCCCCTACACCCCGCTGCAGCAGGAAGGTCGCGACATCTACATTCGCGAAGGGTGCAACAACTGCCATACCCAGACCGTCCGCCCCCTGGTGGCCGAAGTGTTGCGCTATGGCGATTACTCAAAATCGGGTGAATTTGTTTACGATCGGCCCTTTTTATGGGGATCGAAACGCACCGGTCCCGATCTGGCGCGCCTCGGCGGCAAGTATCCCGACGCGTGGCACTACAAACATATGAAGTCACCCCGGTCTATGGTCCCCAAGACCAACATGCCGGACTATCCCTGGTTGAATGATAATCCACTCGATCCCGACGTGATCAGAAACAAGATGGAAACCCTCGGCTTCCCTTACGATGACGAGCAGATCGCCGATTTGACCGGCAAAACAGAAATGGACGCGATGGTTGCCTACCTGCAGAAGCTCGGCAGCGACATCCCCTGGCGCAAGGCTGCGGAAACCACCATCGTCGGTGACCTGACCAACCCTTTCCCCGGTGATGCCGCAGCGATCAGCGCTGGCCAAGCGATCTACGCCAGTAACTGTGCAGCCTGTCACGGAGATAACCGTGAAGGAATGATCGGCCCGGAGCTGACCGATATGGGGATGGAGGATGCTGAACTGTATCAGGTGCTGCACAACGGAATCCCCGATGGTGGCATGCCCGGCTTTTCCAACCTCGGTTCGACCAAGGTCTGGCAGCTGGTCAATTTCCTGAACAGTGGGCAATAATCCGATGGATTGGGCATCCATACTCTATCTCGGAGTGACCTTCGGCCTGTTCGCCGTCTTTGCGCTGATCGTGGTACGCACCTACAACAAAAAGAGCAAAGACCGCAACGAATCGGCCAAATACAGGATGCTGGACGACGATTAACCTTGCGCCGATCTGCAACAGAGCGCCCTTGGAGGATTTACACATATGAGCGACAAGCACCAACAAGACCATGCTGACGGTATCGCCGAAGCGGGAAAACCGGCACCCGGCTACTTTTATGTTCTTTACTTCGGCCTGATCATCTGGGGCATTATCTTTATCGCCTACTTTCTCCTGAGCGGCTGGAGTTCTGATGCCGAATTCCAACAAAAAATGGCCGCCCACACCGGACAACCGGTTGAAACGTCGTCTGCCGCACCGGCCGCGGTGCCACAATCCTCTCCCGGACAGACTCTTTATGCAGACAACTGTTCAGGATGCCACGGCGCTGATGCCACCGGCGGATTTGGTACCGATCTGACAGCTGCCACCTACCAGTACGGAAAAACAGCAGAACAGGTGCGGGAAAGCATCACCGCAGGACGGGGAGATTCGATGCCCCCCTTCGACGGCCAGTTCTCTGAAAATGAGCTCGCCGCCCTCGTCGATTTTCTGCTGGCCCTTTAACCTTCAGGATCCGGGGCAGGCGTTCTGAATGATCGGCGCCTGCCCTACTCCTCTATCGATCATATGACCGATTCACCATTCAGGCTCTCACTCCTTGCACCGTGGAGACGCTCTTTTCAGGGGCTCTGCACCGTGCTGATCCTGCTGACCCCCTGGATCAGTGTTGAGGGAGTCGGCCTGCTGCGGATCGACCTCGCCAGCCTGACCATCCACTTCGGCGGCCAGATCCTGCGCATCGAAGAGCTCTACCTGCTGCTGATCTTCAGCCTGCTGTTCGGGGTCGCTTTTCTTCTGATCACCATGGTGTTCGGCCGTGTCTGGTGCGGCTGGGCCTGTCCACAGACCACCCTGACAGATCTGGCCGACGGATTCTGTCAGCTCGTTGGGCTCACTAACGAACGTAACCGCCTGCAGGGCACACTCGTCAGAAAGCTGTTGGCGCACCTATTTTTTCTGCTGCTCGCCCTGCTGGTCGGAGCCAATCTGGTGTGGTACTTCGTCCCGCCTCAGCGCTTTTTTTCCGAGCTCTTGCAGGGCACACTGCATACGGGTGCGGGGATCAGCTGGGCCAGTATCACCCTCATCGTTTATCTCGATCTGGCGTTGATCAGACGGCTGATGTGCAGCGATTTCTGCCCCTACGGTCGCTTTCAAACCGCGCTGGCAGACGAGGGCACACTGACCCTCCATCTACCGGTCGAAGAATCGTACCGTTGCATCGAGTGCAATTCGTGCGTCAACGTCTGCCCCATGAGCATCGATATCCGTGAAGGGTTTCAGATCGAATGCATCAATTGTGGGCGCTGCCTGGATGCCTGCCGTAAAATCATGGCTCCGGGCAAACAACCGGGCCTGATTTACTACCATTTCGGCACTGAAGGCCACGGAGTCCGCGCCCTGTTCAACCCGCGCACCCTGCTCCTTGGTCTGGTGACGATTGTTTTAACCGTAACACTGCTCTATTCCGTATCCCACCGGCAGACGGTCTCACTGAAGGTATCTGTATCGCATCTGGTGGCCGCCAGGATTCTTCCCGATGGTCAGCTGGCGACATTTTTCAACACCTGGGTCAATAACCGGTCGGCTGAACCGGCCTCCTATCGCCTGATCGCTCGAACCACACCGGAACACTCCCCCCTGACCCTGCGCGGCCAGTCCCTTGAGTTAAACCTGAAACCGGGAGAAAACCAGAAACTCGATGTGGTCCTCCTCTCCGAAAACAACCCGAATGGGGTCGATGTTGAATTTGTACTGATCGACAACAGCAACCAGGCAACAGCCTTGACCGCAGCACGGGTCACTCCGGTGGATAGGAGCAGCAACTGATATGGCCAGAGCGCAGACAAGTATCTACAAACCGCTGATCTTTATCCTGCTGCTCAGTTTCCTCGCGTTTTCGGCCTGGTCAGCATGGCAGGCCAGCCATCTCGGCAGTCAGGTTACCGATCGCGATTACTACAGCAAGGGGCTGAAATACAACACCACGCTGGTTGAAAAACGGGCCGCAGAAGTCCTAGGCTGGACCGTCACCCCGCAGATTGATCAGCGTACCCTGACACTCGCACTGCACGACACACACCGGGACCCGGTTTCGGGAGCGCAGGTCGAAATCAGTTTTTATCATCCCACTCTGCCCGAAGATGCCATATTTCCCCTCTCTGAAGTTGCGGCAGGACGCTATCAGCTCGACCTCCCCGCTGATCTGTCGGGCTCAGTACGCGCCGCGGTCCGCTTTGAACGGGACCAGGCCCGCCTTACCCGCCAGATGCAGATCAATTTCTGATCGATGACAGATAACGATCTCTGCATTCACTGCGATCTGCCGATCCCGCCCAAAGATCTGGTGGTCGAACAAGAAAATGATCATCAGCTCAGATTCTGCTGTCATGGCTGCCGTGGAGCCTATCTGATTATTCGCGGAGCGGGGCTCGACACCTTCTACCGCCGCAAAGATCGCCAGGCAGGAACCCTGAAAGAAGCCTACGATACCCGCTTTGACGATGAATACCTGCAGCGGTTTATTCGCCCCCATGGCGACCAGGCCGAAATCAGCCTGATCGTTGATGGCATCCGCTGCGCCAGTTGCATCTGGCTGATCGAGCACCTGCTCGGCCCAAGTCATGGTATCGAGACCGTCAAGGTCAACTTCGCCACCCACCGAGTACTGATCCGCTTTAAACCAGAGAGGATCACTCCGGCGGAAATCTGTCGGCAGATCTCGAACATCGGCTACCTACCCCGCCCTTTCAACCTCGATGAACTGCAGCGCTCTTCGGATCAGGAGAGACGCAACCTGATGTACAGGTTCGGGACCGCGGCGTTTCTATCGATGCAGTTGATGGGCTTTTCGCTGGCTCTCTATGGCGGATATTTTCGAGGAATCGATCCGACAACCCGTCAACTGCTGCAGATTTTCGCCGCCATCGTCACCACACCGGTGGTGCTTTATTCCGGCTACCCCTTTCTCCGCGGTGCCTATCACAGCGTACGCAACCGCATGCCCAATATGGATCTGCTGATTGCTCTCGGCAGTCTCTCTGCCTACGGTTACAGCCTCTACGCCCTAACTATTGATGCAGAAGTCTATTTTGATACAGCGGCAATGATCATCACCCTGATACTGGCGGGTCGTCTGTTTGAAAGTGGTGCCCGCCGAAAAGCTGCAGCCGGCGTTGATAAACTCCTGCAACTGGCCCCGGCCCGCGCAACCCTGATCGGCCCATCCGGGACGGCTGAGACGGTGGACAGCCATCAGCTTCAGGTCGGTGACCAGATCAAGGTCTCTGCGGGAGAACGCTTTGCCACCGATGGTCGCATCGTCTCTGGCAGAACGGAAATAGATGAGGCCGCAGTCACCGGAGAGCCGCTTCCAGTAACCCGGGAGCCGGGCAGCTTTGTCAGTGCGGGAACATTAAACATAACCGGAAGTCTTACTGTCGAAGTCACTGCAATTGCGGCACATTCGTTCATCGCCAAGGTTGCTGAGATGGTCGAGCAGGCGCAGGCGCGGAAAGCGCCGGTACAGGGTCTGGCCGACCGCGTAGCCACCCTGTTTATTCCCTTTGTGATTCTGATTGCCCTGGCAACCTACCTGTTCTGGTTAGGGCATCCGGATGCATTGATGCATGCCATTACCGTGCTGGTCGTTGCCTGTCCCTGCGCCTTGGGTCTGGCGACACCGACTGCTGTAATGGTCGCAACCGGCCGCGCTGCGGAATCCGGAATCCTGTTTCGCGGTGGCGATGTCCTTGAGTCCTGCGCCACGATCACGACTGTGGCCTTCGATAAAACCGGAACCTTAACCAGCGGTAAGCCCGCCGTCGTTGATATGCTGCCGCATGACTGTCAGCCGAATGAACTGCTGAGCATTGCTGCCACGGCTGAATCGACCAGCGCACATCCCCTGGCTATCGGCATTCTCGCCGAAGCACAACGACGAAATATCCCTTTCAGACAAGACACTACCAGTACAACGTACCCCGGACGCGGGATCAAAACGAAGCTTCCAGACTCGACCCTGCTGGCTGGAAGCTGTCGTTTTCTGACCGATGAGGGGATCAAGGTACCGCAGAGCTGTAATGTATCGAACAGCGAAGTCCATCTGGCCGAACAGGGACATTATCGCGGGGCCATCAAACTGAATGATCAGCTGAGAGCCGAAGCGCCTCACCTGCTGAAAACGCTTCATAGATGCAGCATCACAACCCTGCTCCTCACCGGAGACCATCCCAACAACGCTGAAGCCATCGCCAATCAGCTCCATATCGAACAGTGGCATGCCGAGTTGACCCCACAAGAGAAAGCACAACAGATCGAAGAACTCATCCGGCAAGGTGAATCGGTGATGATGGTAGGCGACGGGATCAATGACGCACCAAGCCTCACGGCGGCTACCGTCGGCTGTGCACTGGCCGGCAGCACCGATATCGCCGTGGAGAGCGCAGATCTGATCCTGTCACGTCCCGATCTGAATAGCATCGCCTTCGCATTGCAGATCGGCCGCAGCAGCCTGAAAATCATCCGTCAAAACCTGATCTGGGCGTTTACCTATAACCTGGTGGCCATTCCCCTCGCCGCAAGTGGTAAACTGCTACCCGCCTACGGAGCCGCAGCGATGGCGATCAGCTCTATCTGCGTGGTCACCAACTCCCTGCGCCTTAAAAACCTCAAGGACTCAACGGCATGCTGACATCTATTCTGTTGCTGATTTTTCTGTCGTTCTGTATAGGCACCGGGGTGTGGCTGTTTTTTCTCTACTCGGTCAAAAGGGGGGAGTTTGACGACATCGAAGGGCCCAAGTACCGGATGATGGATGACGAGGACGAAGAACAGTGATCGACCCGTTAATCAGTCTGGCCTTCATCACCGGTTTTGCCGGTTCGGCGCACTGTATCGGCATGTGTGGTGGTGTGGTGACGGCCCTCTCGCTCAGTGAAGATGGACGCCGTGGCGGGTTGCTGTTTCACCTGCTATACAACATCGGGCGGACCCTGACCTATGGACTGATCGGCTTCGGGGTGGGCTGGCTCGGCTCTGCCATGGCCTATCGACAGTCGTTTCAGGAGATCACCCACTGGATACTGCTGGGCACCGACCTGTTGATTATCCTCGTTGGCCTCGGCAGCGCCGGTCTGTTCCAGAAGATAAATATCATGTCCCTTGAGGTTGCGACACCGGTCCACATGATGGTGCGGTCGGTTAAAGGCCTGCACCGTTTCCCCCCCGCCCTTTCGGCTCTGCCGCTGGGAGTGATCTTTGGATTTTTGCCCTGCGGATTTCTCTACGCCATGGCCATGACGGCAGCACAGAGCGCCGATCCCTTTCTCGGCGCATGGATCATGATCGTCTTCGGTCTTGGCACTATGCCGGCCCTGTTTCTGATCGGCAGCGCAGCGCAGTGGTTTAGTTCACAGCGCCGCTGGATGCTGCAACTGGCAGGATTTCTTGTTGCGCTCATGGGTGGCTACAACCTGAGTCGTCACCTGAATCTATTTTTTTGAAGGTGCTGCGTTCTCTGACAGCACCGGCACAAAGCGTGAGGTGTCCAGATCCCACGCGTACCCACCTGCCTCCCATATCGCCTCAATCTGATCCCACTCCCGATGCATTTCTTCTGAACCGTCCAGCCAGTCGGATACGTTGAGGATCTCCAGATCGTCGATCACCCCATCACCGTTGTCATCCACCCAATGTCGCCGAACAACAGTCATTGGTGCCATTGAATCGATCACTGCAGAGCTGCGTTGGTTCTGAGCATGAACAATCAACTCACCGGAGATCACCACCTGCGTTGCGGGCTCCAGATCCGCGGAGAGGTCGACAAGATAGCTGATACCAATCCTGTTTTGGGGCTTGCGCATCATCCAGCGCGCCACACCCTCTTCAGAATTCCAACTGGACACCGCCGGAACTGCATTGACCAGCCTGACTCCTCTTGGCAAAACTTCCTTGATGATAGCTCCGGTCAAGGGCTGCTCGACAGACACATCCAGACGAACCAGTACGCGGCTACCGGGGGCTGCATTGTGTGGCACCGTTCGCTGTGCATGCATCCCTACCATCACATCTTCCGTGGACAAAAACCACCATGCGGCACCGCTTGCAATAACGAACAGAAGAAACAGCAAAACCCATCGGTGGCTTATAGGTCGCGGCGCTGCGCATGGTACCGGCGAATCTTCCTCGGCGGTAACGATATCGGTCAGATCGACATCGAGGGCCTCCGCGAGTTTAACCGCGTTGTCGCGGCGCATCGACGGATAGCGCCTGTTCTCCCACCGCGAAACCGTGTCAGTGGTCACACCGACAACTTTGGCGACATACAGTTGGGTCAGCTGTTTCTGTTCTCTGATGCGGCGGATCGACCGGCCATCAACAGCAACAGAAGGTGACTCGGTTTGGCTCATAGTGCATCCATGATAGAGAGGACAATCGAGGCCATAAGCAGTGGCCATCGAAGAAATAGTGCGAATTCTTTCTCTCACAATAGCAATTTTACCATTTCATAACACCCTGAAAACACATAAACATCACCCGACATCGGGTCACATGTCGACAGATGTCGAATGAAATGACGCCACAGATATGAAAAGATTTCGATCAGAGTTGGAAGGGAGAACCCATCCACCATTTACAAAGGAGGAATCATCAATGAAAAAGTTCACTGTGCTCTGCCTGACAATCGCCCTCACCAGCATTCTGATCACGACCGTTGTTGCCAATCAAAACGGTCCAGCAGACATTACCCTGCAGGCCAGCATGGGTGATGTCTCCTTTGACCACGCGGCACACCAGCAGAGGATCACAGACTGTGCCAGCTGCCATCATCAGGGCGCCGCAACCGGGTGTCACAGCTGTCATGATGGCAACAGCGACGCACCGAAAGCTAAAAAGATTTTTCACGACAACTGCAAAGGCTGCCACAGCACAATGAAGGCCGGACCAGTAAAATGCCGAGATTGTCACCAGAAATAGGACCACCTCTCCATCCGAACAGCTTCACCCAAGAGCTCCGTTATTGCTACGGGGCTCTTTTTTTAGGAACAAAATCACCACAGAATCACTTGAAATTTCAGCGCGTATTGAGTTTAATGGCGAAGATGAGAAATTTATTAGACTTGAGTTGTAGATAGATCCACCAGGGAACAGGAAGGAAACACCCCTCATGTCCTTTACCGGCAATCTTGAAGATCTCGCCATCGTTGATGTCGTACAACTTCTCCACACAACGAAAAAGTCCGGTACTCTCTGCGTCAGAGGAACCAGAGGACAGGGACAGCTTGTTTTTCAGGATGGTCTGATTATCAGCGCCAAGCATCCGGACAACAACCTGCGCACCGGTGATTATCTGGTGGCGATGAACTTCATCACCCAGGATGTTCTGAACGAAGCACTTGAAGTCCAGAAGAATGAGGGCAATCCGCTGATTGCCACCCTGATCGAACAGGGCAAGATAAACAAGGAAGAGGCTTACAAGGGACTGGAAACTCTCGTCGATATGACGGTTGTCGAAATGGTCCGCTGGACTCGCGGCACCTTTACTCTGGATGTCGACTCTGTCGAAGTACACGACGAGTTCACCTATTTTCCAGATAAGATGGTGCTCGACACGCAGATGGTGCTGATGGATGCCCTGCGTATCTATGATGAAAAAAATCGCGACGGTGAATTCGACGATGATCAGAACGCCGATACTGCGATCACACCACAGGCCACCTTCGACCCACGCCAGGGGCAGGCCGAGATCTTCGTCACCGATGAGAAGACATCACCCGAAAAGACACCTGAATCTCAAGACTTAACGCTGGACGATCTGGGCCTGAGCGATTTCGACAGCGTCGAAAAACAGATTCCGGATGTGTTCACTCCGCTGGAAGCCGTTGACCCCAACGAAGGGCATCGCCGGGCGGTTCTGAACGCCCTGCCCGACGCATCCACCGAAACGCAGGAACAGCTGGTTCAATTCTTTGCTGAGAACGCCGCCCCCCAGAAGAATGTGATCGAAACAGAAAAGCCGTCACGCACGATTGTTCTGCTCAGCCGATCCCCCCTGCTACAGTACGCGATTGAGTGCCTCTGCAGTCCGGGACAAACAAAAGTGCTCATCACAGAAGACGTACAGCAGAACGAGGACGCTGTCGATCAAAGCCTGACGCAGGGGCTTCCACCCCTCGTTGTGATCGATCGCGCCTGCGGCCTAACTGAAGCCGAGATTATTAGTACTCAGCGAGTTCTTCTCAATCGTTTTCCCCAGCTCCCCATCATTCAGATTATCGCCCCCACAGACTATGCGCTGGGGCTCGACTCTCAGGTCAACGGGGTGTTTACCGTTCTGCAAAGACCGGTCAGTCAGGACGATTCAGCATCGTTCGCATCCGACTTCCAGACGGCGCTCACCACCCTGAAAATATGTATTGAGCGTGGTTTTTACCAGCAGCGCCAGCACAGCCTGGAGCTGCTCAGCCATTACGTCAGTACCATACAGAATCTCACCGAAGCCCGAGATATTTCCTACAGCCTGCTGCAGACGTTGGCCAAACGCTATGAACGCGTCTTGACCCTGATCCTTAACAAGTCTGAGCTCGTGGCGGAACGAAGTATCGGCATTTCCGCCAGCGCGGTTCAACAGCTGCGGATCCCTCTCGACAAGCCCTCTGTGTTCCGTGCTGTAGTCGATCAGGGAGATCCACTGCAGAGTATTCAGGTCACCGATGGAGTCCTGACCGAAGAACTCTATGCCGCAATCGGCATGCCCCATTGTCCGGACCATCTGCTGCTGCCGATCAAGAATCGTGGTCGGACGATAGCGCTGCTCTATGCAGATCACGGTTCACAAACAACGGAGCCGTTACCGATGCCGCAGCTGAACGTTCTTGCTAAGATAGCGAGTCTGGCACTGGAAAATTCCTTTTATCAGAAACAGCTGGAAAAACTGAAACCCTGATATTTGTCATATCAACCGCTCATCAAGGGGCCATATCACAATGGATGCAAAAACCTTCTCCCAAATCCTTTCCATCGCTTTTGATAAAAAAGTCTCCGATGTACATTTCGAGGTCGACAACCCGCCGTTCTTTCGCGGTCGTGGCCAGCTGCTGCGCTCAAAGCTCCCCAAGCTAACCGGCGAGGACACCCGATTTATCGTCGAAAAGATCATGGAGCAGAACAACAAAGAGCTGTCGGCCAGTCTTAAAGAAGTCGATGCTGCCTACTCGATCCCCAGCGGTGGACGTTTCCGGGTCAGTATTTTCAAGCAGCGTGGAGAATTCGGGGTGGTGATGCGGGTCATTCCGCCATCCATCGGAACCTTTCAGGAGCTCAGACTCCCTCCCGTCCTTTCCGAGATCGTCAAGGCTCCCAACGGACTGATCCTGGTGACCGGTCCGACCGGCAACGGCAAATCGACCACGCTGGCTTCGATGCTCCGCTATATCAACGAGCACTTCAACCACAACATCATCACCATCGAAGACCCCATCGAGTTTCTGTTTTCGTCAAACAAGAGCTGTATTATCCAGCGGGAAGTCGGAATCGACACCGACAACTTCAAAAACGCGCTACGCTCGGCCATGCGTATGGACCCCGACGTCATCATGGTCGGCGAGATGCGCGATACAGAAACCATCGATGGCTGCATCAAGGCGGCCGAGACCGGGCACCTGGTGCTGTCCACCCTCCATACCCAGAACGCCTCCTCCACCATCAACCGTTTGGTCGGCAATTTTCCTCCGGAATCGCAGGAGATCATCCGACAACGCCTCGCAGACATCCTTGTCGCCGTTGTGTCGCTGCGGCTGCTGAAAGATCGAACCGGGGAGCGGGTTATCCCTGTAGTCGAGGTTATGCGCGCAACCACGACCATTCAGGCCTGCATCCGCGAAGGAAATCTGGACGATATCGATCAGCACATCGAAAAAGGCGGCGAACAGTACCAGATGCAGTCTCTCGATCAACACCTGATCCAACTCTGCAAGCAGAAGATCATCACCATCGAAGACGCCAAGAGGGTATCACGCTCCATGGACCTCGATCGGAAACTCACCTTCACCTGAGTTCATCGCGCACTCCATAGCACGCATCACGTACGAAGGCCCGGGGTTAAGCCACAAACCCGGGCCTTCTGACAAACGTTTTATTTTTGATTAAACAATTTCCCTAACAGCCACATCCGCAATTGTGACAGACCACCTTATCGCTGCCATCAGGCTCTACGGTTTCAGGGGCGAAAACAACCCGATTAATCCCGCGACGCAGATCTTCAAGCAGATCGGCATTGGGGCTGCTGCCGATCACGTGCCCCAGACAGAGGTTCCCTAATCCAGCCGAAGGAAAACGCAGCCGGACCGAATTCAACACGTCGCCATACCCCTTGACAGTAATGACCGTCTCTTCCTTCCGGGAAACAAGGGTCACTCCAAAACCGCTCAGCTCTTCGGTCATCTGCTGAAGAAATGCTTCCAGTTCGGCCGTCGGAAAACGGTACTGCCAGTCCACACGCTCTTGCTCGCGCTGATAAAACGCAATTGTCAGTGTCTTCTCTGCCATTATCGATCCTGATGAATCCACGAAGTATCGCCACACCCCTGCCGCAATATCTCTATCTCATCATCGATCAGACTGATAACCGATGAGCCTTCGGCCAGAAGAATGCCACCATCGATAACCATATCGACCGACTTCCCCATCTCCTGATCAATATCGCGTGGATCCTGCGGGGTTTCATCGCCGGACAGGTTGGCACTGGTCGTGACCAGCGGGTGCCCCAGTTCTTTGACAATCGCCTGTACAATCGCATTGTTGGGGATCCTCACCCCCACCGTTTTCTGATTGGTTGTCAGCGCATCGGGGACAATCCGGGTGGCGTCGAGGACAAAGGTATAGGGACCGGGCAGGTGACGCTTCATGATTTTAAAAGCGAAGTTACTCACCTGTGCGTAGTTGGAAATCTCCGCAAGATCGTTGCATATAAATGAGAACGGCTTGCGCTGATCGCGATGCTTGATCTGATAAATCTTTTTGATCCCTTTGCGATTAAAGATATCGCAACCGAGCCCGTAGGTGGTATCCGTGGGGTAGACGATAACGCCACCATTTTTGAGGCAGTCAACCACCTGTTGAACAAGACGAGCCTGCGGATTTTCGGGATTGATCCGGACAAACATGCGACGCTCCCTTCTGCTACAGCAACATTTGAACACCGTCTACCAGACGCAGGTCGGCGTATATACTTTTGAGTTGATCATAGTTATGAACTGTGACCACGACAGAAACCGATTGATATGAGCCGGTTTTACTCGGCTTAACCTTGACCGCGTCGGCAGAAACCGGAAGAGACCGCTCGACGGCGGCTACCACCGCGTTGCGGAATTGTTCGCCGCCTGCCCCGACCACCTTGAACTGGTAATGGCAGGGAAATTCGATCAAGGTTTCGGCTGAATGTTCTTTCTTCATGCTGTCTCCGTACCGATACCGGTATGACCAAAGCCTCCCGCACCGCGAGAGGTCTCATCCAGTTCGGTAACCTCTTCAATCTCAGCCCGCGACACCGACGCCACCACCAGCTGTGCAATCCGATCACCGCGGGCCACGATAAAATCGTCTCCTCCATGGTTGATCAGGATAATACCCAGCTCTCCACGATAGTCCGCATCGATCGTCCCCGGGGTATTCAGCAGGGTCACACCGTGCTTTATCGCCAGACCGGAGCGGGGTCGGACCTGAATCTAGTAGCCCGACGGAATCGCCAGAGCGAAGCCGGTTGGAACCAGACACCGCTGCCCCGGTGACAACGTAACGGTCTGTTCAGGCAACGCATGGACATCCATACCTGCCGACAGATCGGTCATGTAACGGGGCAAACAGGCGTCCGGATGCAGTTTCTTAATGCGAATGATCGGTTGTTGTTCCGACATATGATTCACGTTCTCTTAGGACAACGTCAGGCAATCGGCGGGATAAGCTGCGGGGTCGAGACTGCCGATCATCTGCAGGTTGAGGTTTTCGTCGGTGAACAAACGGGATGCCAGTTGCAGCATATCATCTTTTGTGACCATATCGATCTTTTCGATGAGCGCGCTGAGATCGTAATGTTTGCCCAGGAATATTTCACTTTTTGCCAGGCGGGACATCCGGTTGTCGGTACTTTCCAGCGACAGCAGCAACCCGCCCTTCAGCTGTTCCTTGGTCCGTTCAAGCTGGTCATCCGATATTAATTCATTTTTCAGAGTGCGCAGCTCTTTGAGGGTCATACTCAGCAGCTGTGGCACATCCTCTGCCGCAGTTCCACAGTATACGGTCAAAGCGCCTGCATCGGAATGATTATTAAGATAACTGTAGATCGAATAGGCCAGACCGTGCTGCTCGCGGATTGTCTGAAACAGACGTGAGCTCATTCCGGCCCCGAGGACACTGTTCAGCAGGTTCATGGCATAGCGATCCGTCTCAACCTGTGAGACGCCCCGGCAACCAAGACAAAGATGAACCTGTTCGAGGTCCTTGCTGACAATACTCAGTTCAGATCGATAATCGGGTGCCAGCTCACGCGTAACATGACTGCCTGCGGGAAGATCGTGAAAAGCCTTTTCGACACGGGAGACCAGATCCTGATGGTCCACATCCCCGGCAGCGCACACAATTAGATTCCGACCACAGTAATTATCACTCAAAAGGGTCAGAAGTTCATCGCGGCCAATACTATGGACGGTTTTCTGGCGGCCGATGACTGATTGTCCCAGTGGATGGCCACGCCAGATCGATTCACTGTGCAGATCATGGATCAGATCGTCCGGTGAATCTTCAACCATGTGAAGTTCTTGAAGGATAACCCTGCGCTCTTTTTCAATATCAACAGGATCGAGCCGGGAGTGCAAAAGGAGGTCGGAGAGGATATCGATGGCCTGGGGCAGTTTATCACCCAGGACTTTAGCGTAATAGCAGCTAAACTCCCGGTCGGTGAAGGCGTTGAGCACTCCACCGACCGAGTCTATTTCACGGGCAATATCCTGTGCGGAACGGGTTTCGGTTCCGCGAAACAACATATGTTCAAGAAAATGTGAAATTCCGCCCAGGGATGGAGATTCATACCGTGATCCGGCTTCCACCCAGAAGCCGACGCTGACAGAGTGCAGCGCCGGCATCCGTTCTGAAATAACCCGCAGACCATTGGGCAGAGTAGTTTTCTCAAACGTGGTCCGCACAGGCTTACTCGTCGTCAGGCAATGTCTGGCCGAGGGCCTCCTTGCGGGACAACTTGATCTTACCTTGGCGGTCAACACCGATACACTTGACCAGAACCTCGTCGCCCTCGTTGAGAACATCCGTCACGTTGCGGACACGCTCTTTGGCCAGCTCGGAGACATGGACAAGACCGTCGGTGCCGGGGAAGATTTCAACAAACGCCCCGAACTCCATAATCTTTTTGACTTTACCGTTATAGAGCTTACCGAATTCGGCTTCCTGGGTCAGATCACGAATCATCTTGATAGCCGCTTTGGCAGCTGCGCCGTCAGACGAAGCAATCTTGATGGTGCCATCATCCTCAATATCGATGGCACAGCCGGTCGCATCGATGATGCCACGGATGTTCTTACCACCTGACCCGATGACGGTACGTACCTGATCGGCCTTGACCTTGATGCTGGTGATCTGCGGTGCGTGCTCTGACAGTTCGGCACGGGGTGCATCGATCGCCTTTGCCATTTCACCGAGGATATGGATACGACCTTCACGGGCCTGATCCAGCGCCTGGGTCATGATCTCCTTGGTCACACCGGTGATTTTGATATCCATCTGCAGTGCGGTAATACCGTTCGCAGATCCCGTCACCTTGAAGTCCATATCACCAAGGTGGTCTTCGTCACCGAGGATGTCGGACAGAACTGCAACATCGTCACCTTCCTTGATCAGACCCATGGCGATTCCGGCAATCGCTTCAGAAACCGGAACACCGGCATCCATCAACGACAGTGAGGCGCCGCAAACCGAAGCCATAGAGGAAGAACCGTTCGATTCCATAATGTCGGAGACAATACGGATGGTGTAAGGGAAGTCTTCATGCTTGGGCAGAATCTGTGCAGCACTCCGCTCTGCAAGCATGCCGTGACCGATCTCACGACGGCCGGGGAACAGGCGCATGCTGGTTTCACCAACGCAGAACGGCGGGAAGTTGTAGTGGAGCATGAATTTCTTGAACTCCATTCCCTGCACATTATCCATACGCTGTTCGTCGGTGCCGGTGCCGAGAGTCGCAGCAACCAGAGCCTGAGTTTCGCCACGGGTAAACAGGGCACTACCATGAGCACGCGGCAACACACCGATCTCGCAGCTGATCGGACGGACGGTTTTCATGTCGCGACCATCGATACGGATACGGTCAACAGCAACCATGCGACGGACTGTTTTCTTTTCAACAGACGCCAGAGCTGCCGATACTTCATCCTCGCGACCTTCGTAGACTTCCGCCAATTCTTCCTTAGCGGCAGTGCGGATATCGGCCAGAGCAGCGTAGCGCTCCTGCTTACTCTGAATTTTGACTGCCTCACTGACCTTGTCCTGCACCAGAGAGGTCACTTTGGCAACCAGCTCTTCGTCGACTTCAGGAACTTCAAATTCGCGCTTCTCTTTACCGACAAGCTTCGCCAGCTCTTCCTGAACTGCGATCAGTGGCTGCAGAGCTTCATGACCGAAGAAGATGGCATCAAGCATATCTGCTTCTGAGAGGAAGTTGGACTCACCCTCAACCATCATCACCGCATCTTTCGAACCGGAGATGACGATTTCGACATCGCTCTGTTCTCTTTGTTCATTGGTCGGGTTGGCGACAAACTCACCGTCGATGCGGCCAACACGAACTGCCGCGATGGGCCCCTCAAAGGGAATATCGGAAACAGCAACCGAAGCCGACGCCGCAACCATCGCCAGCGTGTCAGGATCGTTGATCATATCGGTGGAAATGACCGCAGGCATGATCTGGGTCTCGAACATGTATCCCTTGGGGAACAGCGGACGCATCGGACGGTCAATCAAACGACAGATCAGGGTTTCGCGCTCTGTTGAACCGCGCTCACGACGGAAAAAAGAGCCCGGAATTTTACCAGCTGAATAAAACTTTTCTGCGTAGTTAACGGTCAGGGGGAAAAAATCCTGCCCTTCGCGCATTTTTTTGGCGGAAACCACGGTACACATAACCTTGGTTTCGCCGTAGGTGACAACAACAGCGCCATCGGCCTGTCGTGCCATCTTTCCGGTTTCAATCGTCAGGGGCTGACCATTGAAGTCAATCTCTACCTTGTGATAGGCCATAATATCAATCTCCTCTTTGCGAAGTGGACGTTGATCGTCAACTTCATAAGCCTAACAAAAAAAAATAGCTTGGAGGGTGGCCTGAGACAACACCTCGACAGTTGGTCGTGGTCCTCTCTCCGGACAGCCTCCAGAGCTATCATATAAAGACAAAAGGCAGCATATCCCGTGAGGACATGCTGCCCTGTCTACCTACGAATACCGAGAGCCTTAATGATGGTCCGATAGCGCTCGATGTCCTGCTTGATGAGATAATCGAGCAGACGACGACGCTGGCCGACCATTTTGAGCAGGCCGCGGCGTGAGTGGTGATCTTTTTTATGAGTCTTGAAATGTTCCGTCAGGTAGGTGATCCGCTCAGACAGAAGAGCAATCTGTACCTCGGGAGAACCTGTGTCACCCTCATGGCGCTTATAATTCTCGATAATTTCCTGTTTACGTTCAGTTCCCAGCAACTGCTTTCTCCTTTTGTCTCACTCTAAAAGCCGGTTCGACCGGCTGGTTAATATCTTATCTCACAAAGCATGCTATTTAACACAATTAATTCACTCTGTAAAGCCATATTCACCGGTCCTCATGCCCCGTGAAAGACGCGAACGAGCTCAAAGTCTCCGGCCTTGTCAGAGCGTTCCTGCGGGACATAACGTGCCATGGCAATCAGCAGATCACCCTCCATTAGGCGAACCAGTCGATTCTCTTCTAAGGGGTGTTCGCACGTGAGTTCACCGGCTTCGGGAGAGATCCCGAACCGCAAACGCTGCGCAGCCCGGTCGGACAGGACGGCGGGCGGATAAAACGCCAGGGTTTCTTCGACAGACAAGAGCACATCGGTCGGATCAACCGTGCCATCCAGAAGAACCTCCAGTGGGGTGCATTGCTCAACCGCAAACGGCCCAGTCCGCAAGCGACGAAGACTGCTCAGATGGGCACCACAACCGATGGCCCGACCTAGATCTGCCGCAAGGGTGCGGATATAGGTTCCTTTAGAACAGTCCACCTCAATTTCCACAGACGGTAGCGTCACCGACAGGATCTGAAGACGGTCGATCTGCACGGTACGCGCTTCACGCTCAACGGTTTGGCCTTGCCTGGCCAACTTGTACAGCGGAACGCCATTCTGCTTCAGGGCAGAAAACATGGGGGGAGTTTGTTGGATTTCACCCTGGAAGTCGGGCAGGATATCGATCAGTTGCTCCGCCGCATCGGTCGGCACATCTGTTTCATCGACGACGGCACCTTCAGCGTCGAGGGTTTCGGTTTCGACCCCGAGATGCAGTGTCGCACGATAACTCTTGTCCGCAATCAACAGAAACTGCAGCGCTTTGGTCGCCTGTCCGACCGCGATCGGCAGGACCCCTGTCGCCATAGGATCGAGGGTCCCGGCGTGACCGACCTTGCGGGTATTGCAGATACGCCGGACCCGACTGACAACATCATGAGATGTCATCCCACACGGCTTGTCGATCAATAACAATCCGTGCATCTAGTCCTGCTGCGCAAAGTAGTCTGCAAGAATGGTCGTCACCCGTTCACGGACCTGAGCCAACTCCCCGTCGAGAGTCACACCGGCCGCATTATGGTGTCCGCCACCACCCAGCTCACGGGAGATTTCACTGACATTAACCCGTCCGCGGGAACGGAACCCGACCTTGGTCTGGGTCGCACTGATCTGCCGACAGAAAACGGCAACCTCGACGCCGTTGACCGCACGGGGGTAATTGATAAATCCGTCGGTGTCCTCGGCGGTCGCTCCGGCCTGTTCCAGCATTTCGGTGGACATACTGACCGATGCGTACCTGCCACAGACCGAGATATCGAGGGTGCGCAGCACCAGTGCCAGAAGCTTCATCCGCTGAGGGGTCTGACTTTCATAGATACGGCTGGCAATCTTCCAGGTATCGACCCCACGAGACACCAGTTCTCCAGCGACAGCGAACGCCTCGGGATTTGAATTCGAATAACGGAACGATCCGGTATCGGAAAGGATTGCGGTGTAGAGGGCCTCAGCAACCTGCTGCGAAAGCGGATGCTGACAGGCGCACAGCAGGCGATGGATCATCACTCCGGTGGCGCAGGCCTCGGTATCGAGGTAGCAGATATCGCCAAAGGACGAGTGGGGATGATGGTCGATATTGACCAGGGTCTTCCAGCAGGCGTTTTCAGGCAATCCGGCCCGTTTCAGCTCACCAGAATCGAGGACAAAAGCAACATCGAAGCAGATCTGCGAGGGAAGTTGAGAGACGACCTTTTCCGCACCGACCAAAAACTGAAACGCCTCAGGGACACCATCGACATTATAGGCGACAACGTCCTTGCCCATCTCCCGGAGGATCTCGGCAAGAGCAAGGGTCGATCCGGCAGCATCGCCATCGGGACCTGCGTGAGCGGCGATCAGAAAACTCTGCTTATCAGCTATCGTCTCGACTATCTGCTGAATCATCGATCAAATCGTCCTTGACCTGGCGTAAAAGCTCGTCGATCCGGCGCCCGGACTCGACAGCACGATCATATTCAAAACGGATCTCGGGCATATGCCTCAAGCGTAACATCTGACCCAATTGCCGTTTTAACCACGCCACCGAACTGGCCAATCCAGCCTGCGCGGCGATCCGATCCTGTTCATCACCGGTGACCGTATAGTAGACCCGGGCCAATCGGAGGTCTCTGGTGACATCGACTCCGGTCACGGTCACGAGCGCGACGCGGGGATCTTTGACCCCGTGCATCAGCATCTGTGAAATTTCCTGGTGCAGCTGCTCCGCTACACGCTCCGGCCTAAAACTGCTCAAAACGAGCCCTCATGCTAATAGTGGATAAATTCACGTTCAGAGTCGATAATCGTTGCCAGTCCTCCACCATCAAGGTCATCCTCGAGGCGTTCGAACAAGCGGTGAACCAACCCTTCACTGCCGCTGACCACGCAGACACCAATCTGGACACGCTGGAGAAGATCCTGATCGCCGACCTCCGCCGCCGATACCGGATAACGGTTCCGAATGCGGGCCAGCACGCGCTTCACCAACGAGCGTTTCTCCTTGAGGGATTGTGCACCCTCCAGCAGCAGGTCAAGGCGCAACACGCCAACAACCATCGGTTCCTCCACGGCAGGAGGGTTAAGCTACTTACAGAGAGGTTTTAACCTCTTCCATCTCAAAGGCTTCGATCACATCGCCAACCTTGATGTCGTTGTACTTCTCAAGACTGATACCGCACTCGTAACCGATACTGACTTCCTTGACATCATCCTTGAAGCGCTTGAGGGAATCGAGTTTTCCTTCCCAGACAACATCGCTGTCACGGACGAGACGGACCTGAGAGTTACGCAGCACTTTACCATCAACAACATAACATCCTGCAATTGTACCGATTTTTGAAACATGGAAGGTTTCGCGAACTTCAACCCGGCCGAGATCTTTTTCACGGAGAGTCGGTGCCAGCAGGCCTTCCATCGCGTCGCGGATATCGTTGACAGCATCGTAGATGACGCTGTAGAGACGGATATCGACCCCTTCTGATTCGGCCAAAACCTTGGCCTTACTCTCAGGACGAACGTTAAATCCGAGAACGATCGCGTCGGAAGCAGCAGCAAGAGTAATGTCACTTTCGGACACACCACCGACTGCAGTATGGATAACCGTCAGGCGGCAGGCATCAGTGGACAGCTTCTCCAATGCTTCGCGGACCGCCTCAACAGAACCCTGAACGTCAGCCTTGACGATAACCGACAGCTCTTCGACAACGCCTTCTTGCATCTTGGCAAACAGCTGGTCGAGAGAGACTTTGCTGTTTTTCGCCAAATCGATTTCACGCTGTTTCTGCTGACGGTGCTGAGCGACCTCTTTAGCGGCCTTTTCAGATTCGACAGCGTGGAACAGGTCACCCGCATCAGGGACTCCGGCGATACCGGTCACCTCAACGGGGAACGATGGTCCCGCCTCTGTCACCGCGGCTCCAACCGCCGATGTCATCGAACGAACCCGACCGTAGTGCAGACCGGCAACGATCGAATCACCGATCTTCAGCGTGCCATCCTGAACCAGAACAGTCATCACCGGGCCACGCCCCTTATCGAGACGGGCTTCAACGATCGAACCCTTAGCCCGCTTGTTGGGATTGGCTTTCAACTCAAGAACTTCGGCCTGCAGCAGGATCATCTCCAAAAGAGTATCGAGGTTGGTGTGCGCCTTGGCTGACACCTCAACGAAAATCGTCTCACCACCCCAATCCTCGGGAATCAACTCATATTCGGTCAACTCCTGCTTGACGCGCTCGGGGTTTGAATCGGGTTTATCTATCTTGTTGATGGCGACAATGATCGGAACACCCGCCGCTTTCGAGTGGTTAATCGCCTCTTTGGTCTGAGGCATGACACCATCGTCGGCTGCAACCACCAGGATAACGATATCGGTCACACCGGCACCACGGGCACGCATGGCGGTAAAGGCCTCGTGGCCCGGGGTGTCGAGGAAGGTGATCTTGCGGCCATCCAGCTCGACATCGTATGCACCGATATGCTGGGTGATTCCTCCGGCCTCGCCTTCGGTGACGTTCGCCTCACGGATTGCATCGAGCAGACTGGTTTTACCGTGGTCTACGTGACCCATAATGGTCACCACCGGCGGACGTCCCTCGAGGTCCTGTTCCGACTCCTGACTTTCCGCCTCGGGGACATGGGCAAGAATAGTCTCCTCATCGAAGGCGACATTTTCGACTTCGTAGTTGAAATCGGTTGCCAGCAATGCAGCCGTTTCGTAATCGAGGGGATGATTGATCGTCACCATCGTCCCCTGCCGCATCAGTTCGGCAATCAGCTCATTCGCCTTGACCCCCATCCGTTTGGCAAGCTCACCGACAGTGATCGAATCGCTGATCTTGATAACCCGCTTGATCGCCTTACTGATGGTAATCTCAGTCTTTTTGATCTGCTTGTTCTGCTTGCCCTGCTTCTTTCTGCGCGGGCCACGACCGGGCTCAAAGACCTCGACCCGCCTACCGCGCCGCGACACCATCCCGTCACGCTCAGAGTTGCTGTCGTGGCTCCTGCTCCCCTTCTTCTTTTTCTTGTTGCGTCCCCCTTCCTTCTCGGGAAATGGTCCTTCAGGAACCATCTGGGGCGCAACGGTCGGGGCAGGACGCTTTCGAGCAGGACCGGCAGAGCCGGGACGATCTTGAGCTGGACGTGCCGGACGGCCGGGTCGATCCGGGCGGCCACTGCTTCGGCGCTGCTGGGTCGGTTCGGGCTTGGTGGTCGGCAGCTCGACCCGGCCAAGGATCTTGGCGCGGTTGGCGGTCGCCTTTGTAACCGGCTGAGCGGCTGTCTCCGTCTTAGCAGGTTCCTTTTCCGCCTGCTGTGGCTCCGGCTGGGATTCAGCGGGAGCTGCAGGTTCTGTGACTTCAGCGACAGGAGTTGCATCGACCGGCTTTTCGACGACAGCCTCGATAACGGGCTCCTCGACAGGTGTCGGCACGGCAACAGGTTCAGGCTGCACGGGTTCGACCGGCTCGGCAGGTGCCGCGTCGGTTTCAACTACGGGCTCGGGATCTTCAGCGACAGGAGCGCTCATCTCGACGACGTCTGCAGCGATCTCGGCGACAGGCTCTGCCTCATCCGGTTCTGGCGCGGGCTCTTCAACCGGAGTCTCTTCAGCGGCAGGTTCAGCCGCGGCAGGCTTGCGAACAATCGTCCTGCGACGACGGATCAGGCCGGGGTTGATACGTGCTTCTTCGATCTTCTCTTCGGTCGGCGTATTGAAGGACTTGAACGTCTGCAGATCCTCCTCGGTCAGAGAACTTGCATGTGACTTGACCGTAACCCCCGCTTCTTCGAGCTTGGCCAGCAGGTCTTTGTTTTCCAGACCCATCTCCTTCGCCAGTTCATATACCCGTACGTTGCCCATCAATTCTCCCTTACCACGAGTGCTAATCTTTCCAGTTCGTCCTTCATCGTATCGGCCAGAGCACCGGCGGTGACAACCACTGCGCTGCGCTCACCTTTTCCCAGCAAGCGACCGATCCGACTTTTATCAAACAATGTATATGCCGGCACATTATGAGTCAGTGCGGCGGCACGTAATTTTTCTGCGATCCCCTCGGAGATGTCATCACTGACCATCAGCACACCGGAAGGCTTGCGCCCGCGGATACGGCCTAATGCGGCGCTCGTCCCAGACTCAACCTGTCCCGACTTGCGCGCCATCCCCAGCAGTGATTCTATCCGCAATTCGATCTGATTCACAAGCTGAACAAGCAGATCCGCAGCATCGGGCAGATCAGCCTTGCCTCGGAAGCAGCGTTGAAATGCCTGTCGGGCGACAGCCGTACTCAGACATTCTGCTGACAAACAGGTGTAGGCACCGCGCCCCGGCAGCTTGTGGCGATAATCGACCACAACACGCTGATCTGGTGCCAGAACGTATCGCACCAGATCGGCCTGATCCGCAACCTTACGGCATGCGATGCAGGTCCGTTGCGGCTGTCTTCCCTGCGACTGTTTCAAACTTACTCCTGAGTGGGCTCAGCGTCTCCGCCAACAGCATCCGCGGCGGGCTGCTCAACCACTTCAGGTGTCTCGACCGGCTGTTCTACGGCGTTTTCTGTCCCCTCTTCGACGACATCAGCCTGCTCGGAGTCACTATTTGACTGCTCCTGCTCTTCCTCAAGAGCACGTGTTTCACTCTTGATGTCAATCTTCCAGCCGACCAACTTGGCGGCGAGGCGTACGTTCTGACCTTTTTTACCGATCGCCAACGACAGCTGATCATCAGGAACGATGATCTCCAGCGATTGATTCTCATCGTCGACGTACACACGTGACACCTCCGAAGGCGCCAGCGCCGAACAAGCAAAACGGGCGATATCGGGAGACCAGGGGATAATATCGATACGCTCGCCACGCAGCTCTGACACAACATTCTGTACCCGCGAGCCACGCATTCCGACACATGCACCGACCGGGTCAACATCGATATCATGCGAAACCACTGCGATTTTGGCACGACTGCCCGGCTCACGGACGGCCTCTTTGATCTCGACGATCCCTTCGGCAATCTCGGGAACCTCAGACTTGAACAGAGAGATCAACAGGCCAGGATGAGTCCGCGACAGGATGATCTGTGGCCCCTTGGCCGACATCTTCACATCAGAGATAAAGGCACGAACACGATCAGACTGGCGATAATTTTCGCGCGGCACTTGCTCACGGTTGGTCAACAGCGCTTCGGCGCGTCCAAGGTCAACAATCAGATCGCCACGCTCGTAACGACGGACAATACCATTAACAACTTCGCCGACACGGTCCTTAAACTCGTTGAAGATCCCTTCGCGCTCTGCTTCACGAACCTTCTGAATAATCACCTGCTTGGCCGTCTGCGCAGCGATCCGGCTGAAACTTCCAGCCTCAAGCATCATCCCCAAAGAATCGCCGATTTCTACATCGGGGTCGATCTCGCGCGCTTCTTCGATATCGATTTCCTTGTAGGAATCGACGACCTCATCGACAACAGTGACAAACTCGAAAACCTCTACCTCACCGATCTCGTCGTTGAAATGGGCTTCCAAATCCCGAGTATTGCGAAATTTCTTGTTGGCAGCAGACAGTACGGCTGATTCGAGAGCTTCGACCAGCACGTCACGATTGATCCCCTTGTCCTTAACCACCTGATCGATGATGTGATTCAGATTGCCCACCATCTTATCTACCCCTTTTGTAAGAAAATGACTCACCGGCCGCGTGCCGGCTAAAATGGTCTTGACGATAAATCTGTTGGCTCAAAATTCAAATTCCAGGTTCGCTCTGTCGATCTGATTCAGAGAAAAACGAACCTCGCCGCCCTTCTTATCGGTCTGACGGAGCAGGATCACGTCATCCTCAATCCCAACCAGTTCTCCGACAAAGGTTTTACGGGCGTAGCCGCGCTGATCAGGATCGCAGGACAGCAGGGTCTTGATCTTCGCAAGCTGACCGGCAAACCGCTCAAAGTCGGCGATTTTCTTCAATGGTCGTTCCAGCCCCGGCGATGACACCTCCAGCTGATAGGCGGTATCGATCAGGTCTTCCACATCGAGCAGCGTTGAAAACTCACGGCTGGCCTCGGCACACTGGTCGAGATTGATACCACCGTCCTTATCGAGAAAAACACGCAGCACCCAGCCGTGACTTTCCCGCTGATACTCGAGGTCAACCAGTTCCAAACCGAGATCGGCAACAACAGGAGTCAGCAGGTCTTCGATCTTTTCTGAGAGCGTCGCCGCCATAACGTTCCTTCTTACAAACAACAAAAAAAGTGAGCCACCGGGCTCACTTTCTAAAAACATCCTAGAAACGATTGTTATCTAGCACAAAGATTGTAACTATGACAAGAAAAAACCACAACAGCCATTGAAACAACCGATATCTCGCACTCAGTAAAGGCGTCTGCCGAGCCTGGAGTGCTCATCGGCCTGTTTTTTCTTGAACAGACGTTGTGGCGTGTCCGGGTTCTCAAGATAACTGCGTGTCACCCGCAGAAATGCATCAACAAGTTCATCGACAACAGTCGCAATATGCTGCGTGGAAACCCCCATCCGTTCGAGGGTGCGCCGATAAAGAACGACCTCCCCCTTCTGAGCTGTCTGGTCAGCGAGGGAGGAGAAGAGCGCACAAGGGACAGTCCCTTCGACACAGATAGAGACACGATGGTAGTCGCCAAAATAGCGGTTGCTCTTATCGGTAAAGGTGAGAACGAGACCATTATGCAAAGTAACCGTGCGAAACGGCTGCTCCTCAGCCATCATGCGTCACTATCCTGATCCTGATCCAAGCGACGCTGAATGGCATCGACCTGGCTCCACAATCCCTGCAGGATGCGGACTTCACGTTCATTCAGCCCCGCGCGGCCAAATATACGGCGAAAGGCACGCATGATATGATCCGGATTTTGTGGATTGAGAAAGCCGACCTGCGTCAACGTCTCTTTCATGTGCTGATACATCCCTTCCAGATTTTCACCGGACGCAAGTTTTTTTCGGCCGTGCTCCAGGCCAGCCTGCTGCCCCTTCGCTTTGGCGATCTCATACAGACAGACCAACACCGCCTGGGCGAGATTCATCGACGGCAAACGTTCATCGGTGGGGATGGTGATAAATCGCTGACAGAGGTCGAGCTCTGAGGTATGCAACCCCTTGTCCTCGCGACCGAACACCAGCGCCACCCGCCCTGCGGACGCTTCAGGCAGGAGTTGCTGTGCCGCCTCATCGGGGTGGATCATATCCTCTCGATATTTTCCGAAGCGGCGCGTGGTGCCGTAGCAGAGGCTGCAATCAGCAAGGGCTTCTTCCAGACTGGGATAGAGAACCGCATTTTCGAGCAATGTGGTGCCACTGACCGCCATCTGACGAGCCTCATGGACAAGGTGATCGGTCTGGGGATTGACCAGACGGAGGTCATCAAGGCCAAAATTCAACATCGCCCTGCAGACTGAACCGATATTTCGCGGCCCTTGAGGTTCGACCAGAACCACACAGATAGTATTAAGCGACAAAAACTGTCTCCCTCTTGCGTCAAAGTTGTGCTTACCCCTCACCCAAATCTCCCAACTGATATTGCACCAGGGCTGCTCCGGTTATCGCCGCCGTCTCGGTACGGAGAAGTCTGGGACCCAACCCGACCGGCAACACACCAAGCTGGCGGGCCTGTTCAACCTCTCCGGTGGTAAAACCACCCTCAGGACCGACAATCAGTGCGACCCGTTGTCCGCGAAATTTCTTAACAGTTTCATGGAATGCCCAACGATCCTGCCCTTCGTAGAGCAGCAGGGTCAATTCGGCCTGCGCCGCCTGCTGTAAACACGCGGACCAGTCCAACGTCGCTCCGAGCTCCGGTACGGTTGTGCGCCGGCATTGGCGCGCGGCCCGCAATAAAACATCGGGCCAGCGGTGGGACTTTTTCTGTCCGGCGTCCCGCTCCTGTTGGCTGATCGACCGCTGCGAGGTAAAGGGAACGATCCGGGCCACACCCAGCTCGGTCAGCTTCTGCAGGATCAACTCAAACCGCTCCCGCTCAGGAATGGCCTGATACACCTCCAGATGTAGAAAACTCTCATTGTGAGAACAGGTGGCAAAAGGGATAAGGACGGCCCGATCCGTTTCGCAGGCCACCACGCGTGCGCGGTAGTTGCTCCCTTCCGGATCTGTCACAGTGAATATTTCCCCCGGCCGTGCCCGCCACACCTGCAACGGTCCGCAATCCACTTCGTTAAGGATAAGCTCGGCATCGAGCTGTGGAACCACCGGCAAACGGATAACGCTGAGCGAACCGCCGCTATTGATACATGTGCGGGTTGAATCCAGCATTGCGGTATTCCAGGAAACGGTGACGGGCCTTTTCGGCCAGAGCAGCATCGTAGGTTTCAGCAAAATCGATGACCTGAGAAAACTGACGAACAAAATCGAGAGAGCAGGATTGACCCATGATCAGAACCGTCGCGCCGTTGGAATTATGCTCGCCGGTGGCAATCACGATCGGTTCATCAAGACACTCCACCGAGCCGTTGTCATACGCGTGGGGAATGAACGATTTCTTGTCCCAGATCCACATGAAGCGGTCGAGGGTTACCGCTTGATTCTGGTCCTGCACAGTAATCAGTACTCTCTTCCCCTCTGCAAAAAAACGCTCCGCCAAGCGGCAGAGGTGTTTTGCCTTTTCCGCGCGTTCGAGTTCAATAAAACCGACCTGGGTCATATATAATTCCTGCTCGCAACTAGTCTTTTTCGAGCAGACGAGGCAGGAGTTGAGCACCGGCAATCAGTGCATCTCCCTGTGCTGCTGCGCGTTCCGAATAGGAGCCATCATTTTCGCCCTTGTCATCGCGTGAATCGAAAAGAATGTACGGCACCGGATCAGACGTGTGGGTCTTTCTGGCTACCGGAGTGGGGTGATCGGGCAGCACCAGAATGCGACAATCACCGAGCGATTCGAGACTCTCAAAGACCGTACCGACGACCTCTCTGTCGAAGGCTTCGATCGCTTCAATCTTCTCCTTCAACAGTCCGCCATGCGCCGCCTCATCCGGTGCCTCAACGTGAACGTAGACAAAGTCACGCTCCTTCAGAGATTCAAGAGCATATTCGGCCTTGCCGCGGTAGTTGGTATCGAGATATCCGGTCGCACCCGGCACCTCAACTATGTCCAATCCCGCGCAAATGCCGATCCCCTTGATGAGATCAACCGCGGAAATCACCGCACCGGACAGGCCATACAGATCCTGATACGTCTGGATCTGCGGACGGCGCCCCTGCCCCCACAGCCAGATGGAATTGGCCGGAACTTCGCCACGCTCGGTTCGCTGATGATTGACCGGATGCATGTTCAGAATCATCTGCGCTGAATTAGTCAGATCCAGCAGCCGGTCGGCTCCGTCCCCGGTGGGCAGATGACCCTCGATACTCTGAGCGCTGATATCGTGAGGGGGGACACAGGTCAGCTGATCACGACCGTTTCTCCACACCAGCAGATGACGATAGGAGACTCCGGGATAAAAGGAGAATTCGTCATCGCCTAGTTCCTGTTGAAGCGTCTCGACCAATTGACGGGCGTCATCGGTCGAAATATGACCGGCGGAGAAATCTCCCATATAGAGTTTGCCATAGTGCGCTTCGAGCCAGACCAGATTCAGCCGGAAGGAGACGTCATCAGGCCCCAGCTCGACCCCCATGCTGGCCGCTTCGAGGGGAGATCGGCCACTGTAATACCGGGCGGGATCGTAACCGAACACCGACAGGTTGGCCACATCGCTGCCCGGAGGATAACCTTCAGGCACGGTCGCCGCCAGGCCGATGGTGCCGCCCTGCGCCAGCCGATCCATATTCGGAGTTTTGGCGAATTCCAGGGGGGTTTTACCCTGCAGTTCGCTAAGAGGCTCATCCGCCATGCCATCACCTAACAGTACTATATACTTCATCGTTGCCCTCATTTGTTTGTCGCTCGTCAACCACGCGGGTGAAACTGCTGATGGATCTGCCGCAGACGCTCACGGATCACGTGGGTATAAATCTGTGTGGTTGAAATGTCAGCATGGCCCAGCATCGCCTGCACCGCCCGCAGGTCGGCACCATTTTCGAGCAGATGGGTCGCAAAAGAATGGCGCAGCATGTGCGGCGATATCGAGACCGTAATTCCGGCACTCAGCGCGTGGCGCTTGAGAATCTTCCAGAACCCCTGCCGGGTCAACCCCTTTCCACTGCGATTCAAAAAAACTGTCTGTTCCCCTGAGTCTTTGCACAGGCCTGAACGCGCCGTCTGCAAATAGTCGGCTAGCGCAGCAAGAGCCTCATCTCCGAGAGGGATCAGACGCTGCTTGCTGCCCTTACCGAAAGCACTTAAACAGCCCAGCTCCCAATTCAGATCAGATAGACGCAGGGAGATAAGTTCAGACACCCGCACCCCCGTGGCATAGAGGACTTCGAGCATTGCACGATCCCTCACCGCCAGCGGCGCGGGACCCTGCGGTGCAGCCAGCAGCTGCTCAACGTCCCCCTGTGACAGTAAGTGCGGCAGCGGACGCAGCATCCTCGGCGATTCGACCAACGTGGTCGGATCACCTTTGGTTATTTTTTCGCTCCGCAAAAAACGGTGGAACATCCGCACCGCGCTCAGTACACGGGCGCGACTTCGAGCCGACAACCCCTGTGTTTTAAGCTGCGTTAAAAACAGCAGGACATCGCCTCGAGCCACGTTGTCGATATCATCACGACCCACTGAGCGCAGATGAGACAGATAGCGTGCCAGATCGCGCCCATAGGCTTCAAGGGTGTTTTTAGACAGTCCCCGCTCGACCGTCAGATAGCTCATGAACAGATCGTGCAGATCATCCACAACGTTAATCCGTTCCGTTGAGGCGGTTCAGCAGAACCTTGCGGACATCGTCGATCTTTTCCGGCTGCAATATTTTCTGACCAAAGATATCGTGCACATAGAACACGTCAGCGACCTGATCCACCTTAGTAGAAATTTTCGACACCGAGATATACAGGCCAAGACTGTTGAGGGCCTGGGTGATTTCATACAGCAACCCGACACGATCATGAGCAAACACATCGATCACCGAATACTGGTCCGAAACCTCGTTGTCGATCTCGACGCGGTTCGCCTGACGGGGTTTTTCACGCGCGACGAGATAGGTCGACTCCTGCCGTTTGGCCACCAGATCTTCAACATGCACCCGTCCTTCGATGACACCGACCAGGTCTTCTTCAACCCGCTTCCACTTCTGATCATTTTCAACCAGATCACCGGTGGTGCTGTTCACCTGCAGCACATCAAGAACAACACCATTGCGCCGGGTGTGAATCTGCGCCCCGAGAATATTGACAGAGTGGGCTGCCATGACACCGGTTATCAACGAAAACAAACCGGGCATATCGAGAGTCGAGAGCACAATCTCGGTGTAGGTCCCCTCCGGGTGCTGCTCGACCCGCATGGCCAGCGATTTTTTGCCGCGACTCAAAGAGAGCTGCAGGTGCTTGACAATCTCCCTGGAATGGTAACTAAGGATATAGCGGGTACTGAGATTGCTGATCGCACGGGAAACACGACTTTCGGGGAATTCCTCGAGCAGAAGGCTTTTGACCTTACGCTTGCGATTGCGGACCCGTTCGGAGCGCTTCTCCAGATAGAAATCGCCCTTCTCAAGAAAGTCGAAGGTCTTTTCGTACAGCTCCTGCAGGAGCTGCCCCTTCCAGTTACTCCAGACATCGGGACCGACCGCGCGCACATCGGCAAAGGTCAGCAGGTAGAGCATCTGCAGGTTTTCACTCATCCCCATGGTGTCGGCGAACTGAGCGATCATCTTCATGTCGTGCAGATCGCGCCGCTGGGAGATAAACACCATGTCAAGATGATGCTGTACCAGAAACTGCAGACGCTGGCTGTCTTCGCGATTGAGACCGAGACGCCGGGCGATGGTCGGGATCATCGATGCGCCCTTGCTGCTGTGGTCCTTCCCTTCCCCCTTGCCGATATCGTGCAGCAGCACAGACAATAAAAGCAGCTCACGCTTTTCAACATCCCTGGCAATCTGCGTCAGCAGTGGAAATTCACTTTCATAGTGTCCATCCCAGAGTTTGCAGACCTCTTCGGCAGCAAACAGGGAATGAATATCAACGGTATAGATATGGTACAGGTCGAACTGTACCTTGCAGAAGATCCGCTTAAACTCAGGAATAAAATGGTGTAGGACATGGAGATGATGCATCTTGCGCAAGGTCCGACCAACCCCCTTGTGCCCCCGCAAAATCTTCATAAACGGTTCGGTCATAGCGCGGGAGCGACGTACCTTGTCGTTGACCAGAGGCAGACAGGCGCGGATCTGTTCCTTCAGGGACATATTGAGACGGGCGTCGTGTTTCTGCGCAAGTGCAAACGCCTTCATGATCAGCGCCGGAGACTCTTCGAGCAGCTGCGGGCGACCGATGCCAATTTCGCCGCGCAGGATATAGAAGCCATCCTCCAGCCCACGCCGCACAAAGAACCCGAGGACCCCGACCTGGGTCTCTTCGCGTTGGGTCGCCCTGACCACCAGAGTCGAGGCCAGATGCTCGATGCCGGTCGCGTGTGTGTAAAAATCCTGCATGAATTTTTCCACCGCCTGAGCCTTGCGATCTGAGGTGTAGCCAAGAAATTCAGCGATTTGCTTCTGCTGATCAAACAGAATCTGATCACTCTTGCGCGTCGACAGAAAATGGAGCTGATTACGGATTTTCCAGAGGTAGTCGAGCGCCTGACGGTATTCATCGGCCAGCTGATCGGTCAACACCCCCTTGATCACCAGGTCGCGTAGCGATGTCGCTTTGAATTTTACCCGGGCAATCCACAGTGCAGACTGCAGATCCCGCAGACCGCCCTCGCCTTCCTTGATATTCGGTTCGAGCATGAACACCGAGGAGCCGTACTTTTTCAAACGCTCGGCATTCTCCTGAAGTTTCCGCTGTATAAACTGCTGGGTATTGTTGTTCATCACCGGACGCCCGACCTTAAGCGTAAAATGCGCGTACGCCTGATCGGATCCGGCCAGAAAACGTGCATCAAGCAGGGATGTTCTCACCGTCAGATCCTGATCGGCGTTATCAAGGCAGTCTTTCGCAGAACGGACACTGTAACCGACATCGAGCCCGAGATCCCACAGCAGGTACAACATCCGGTCAGAGAGCACCGCTGCCGCCTTACGACCAGGCTCGTCAAAGAAAAACATCAAGTCAAGGTCGGAGCGGGGGTTCATCTCCTGCCGACCATACCCCCCAAGAGCAATCAGACAGCAGTTTTCCAGCGCAATTTCATCGAGATCAGCGCTCACAGCACGGTACAGAGTCTGGTTCAGGTTATCGTAAACGCGGGTCAGCGCGTCGACCACCCAAATCCCGGAGGCACCAGCCTCATGATGTTTCTGAATACTGCGGTTGTGGTGCTCAAGGTAGCTTTTACACGCATTCAACAGGTCGGGACGCTGTTGCTCATACTTTGCGATCCCGTTGCACGCAAAATCGCCTTTAAGCTCATGGGGTTCAATCTGATAGGGATCATTCATCGGTGGGCAACCTGTTCGAGGGTTTCCACATAGCGCTTGACCCCGGTGACGATAGCGTTGGCGACCCGCTTCTGATACGCGCTGCTATTGAGACGTTTTTCCTCACGGCGGTTACTGATGAAGGCCGACTCCACCAGCACCGAGGGCATGGTTGCACCCAGCAGGACGTGAAACGGGCCCTGCCGAACCCCAAGATCACGGATATAGGAATAGTGCGGCTTTAATCCGCTGATCAGGGCTTGCTGGACTTCGGAAGCAAGTCGGCTCGACTCATTGATCTTGGCGTTGGCCATCAGATCAAACAGGATCGCTTCGAGATGTCCGACCTCTTCGAGTGAAGTGCCGTTCTCACGAGCCGCAACCGCGGCGGCCTGATTGTTTTTAGACAGGTTCAGAAAATAGGTTTCGACCCCGTAGGCCTTGCGACTGGCGCTGGCGTTGGCATGAAGGGAGATAAACAGATCCGCACCAACCTTATTCGCAAAAGCAGTTCGGTCGCGCAGCTTCAGGTATCGGTCATCAGTGCGGGTCAAACGGACCTCGCACTTAAGTTCCTTACGAAGTTTGTCCGCCAGGTATTTGGCCATCTTCAGAGTTATATTCTTCTCGAGAATTTTATTCGGTCCCACCGCCCCTGGATCTCTACCACCATGTCCGGCATCGACAACAATCAGCTTGATCCCTTCGTTCTGCTGATGCTGAGGAATATGTAGCACCGGCAGATCGGAACTGGGCGCTTGCTCTAAGATGCCAGCGATAGAGTCGTCACGATGGTCGGGGAGAGACCGCATTTCAGGAGTTTTCCCCTTGGCAGCAGGCAGGCGCTTACCCTGAACATCGACGACAAGACGGTACGGATCCTCAAGAAAGAAAATCTTGTAATCACTCAGATCGTAGAGATCAAACACCACCCGTAACCGCTCCCCATCGAAGCGGCTGGTACGGATCTGCTGTAACAAACCGTCTTCGACGCTGATCTTGGCGGCAATCGAGGCGTTGGCCTCTGCCCCCCACAGATCAACATAAACCCGGGGCCGCTTGCCGCCCAACTGATTCGCCTGAAAGCGGACAGAATTGCTCAGATCGAGCACAGTCCGGGTCGAATCGGGACCACTCCAGTAGCGTATGTTCTGCAGAGTTGATGAATCATCGACCGGTTCGGTTTTAGGTGCAGCGACTTCAAGAGGGCCACCGAGGCGGGTCAATCGCTCGCGGGCACGGGCGTGCATATCGGCTGTCGGATAGTTGTCAACGATCGACTGATAAAGCTGTCGGGCGGTGACTGTCTCAGCAAAAACGTCCTGGCTCAGTTCCGCCGCACGGAACAGGGCATCATCGGCTAAGTTGCTGCCGGGAAAGCGACTGGCAACGGCACGATAGGCCTCGCGGGCCCGACTGAAATCGTCTTTACTCCCCGACGCAAACGCCAATCCATGCCAGGTTTTGGCTTTTAAGAAGGTCACATCATCTGCTGAATCTCCCAGACGAGTCGTCTCAATGCGCTCGAGCCGGTTGATGATTTTTTCCCAGTTGACCCTCTGGCGCTGCAGCTGAGCAGACTTGACCAAAGTCTGATAATCTGCGCGGATCTGCTGATAGGTCTCTGCCGCACGGGCGATATCCACCGGGCTTGCTCCCCAGAGCAGCACAAGGCAGAGCACCAGAAGAATCTGTTTAAAAAAACGGTTCACAGCAGACATTTCAATTCGTCCAGAATATTGAGGGCCTCTACCGGCGTGGTCGCGCCGATGTCGATATCGGTAAGGCGGCGACGCAGTTCGTCCTCCTCACCCTGAAATAATGACATTTGCGGGTCTTTCGCTGTAACCGGTTGCCCTTTCCCCTGCCCCAGCCGGGGATCTCCCGTCGAGCTGAACTCACCTGCTTCCAGATTCCGCAGGATTTCTTTAGCCCGTTCGATCACCGCGCTCGGCAATCCGGCCAACCGCCCGACCTGGATTCCGTAGGAACGACTCGCGCCACCGGCGACGATTTTACGCAGGAAAATAATCTGATCGTTCCATTCCTTGACCGAAATATTATAATTTTTCACCCGCGCACGGGTCAACGCCAGATCGGTCAATTCATGATAATGGGTCGCAAACAGCGTCTTGGCGGCCACCTTCGAATTGTCATGGAGATATTCCGCCACCGCCCAGGCAATACTGACTCCATCGAAGGTCGAGGTCCCGCGACCGATTTCGTCGAGGATAATCAGGCTGCGCGCTGTAGCATGGTGAAGAATATTGGCGGTCTCGTTCATCTCCACCATAAAGGTCGACTGCCCTTTGGCGAGATTGTCACTGGCTCCAACCCGGGTAAAAATCCGATCGACGACGCCAACGTGGGCGTTGTCCGCGGGGACAAAGCTCCCCATTTGCGCCATCAGCGTAATCAGGGCCACCTGCCTCATAAAGGTCGACTTACCGGCCATGTTGGGGCCGGTGATGATCAACAGCTGATTCCGTTCCGTATCGAGGACAACATCATTAGGCACAAACGGCTCATTGAGAGACATCCCTTCAACGACCGGGTGACGTCCGCCTTCGATCTTCAAAACTCCCGAATCATCGATCTTCGGTCTGACATAGTTGCGGTTATGAGCCAGATCCGCCAGCGCCAGCAGGACATCCAGAGTCGCTAGCGCGTCAGCTGTCGTCTGCACCCGGGCACCTTCAGCCGCCACCTGATGGCGCACCTGCTGAAACAGGTTGTATTCCAGCTCGACCAGCCGTTCTTCCGCTCCGAGAACTTTCGATTCATACTCCTTGAGGGTGGGAGTGATAAAACGTTCGGCATTGGCCAAGGTCTGCTTGCGCAGATAGTCCTCAGGGATACGATCTAGGTGGCGATTGGTGACTTCGATAAAATAGCCGAACACCTTATTGTACTTGACCTTGAGCGTCTGAATGCCGGTCCGCTCCCGCTCTTCCTGTTCAAGACGGGCGATCCAGCCCTTCCCCTCCCGGCTGATGGTGCGCAGCTCATCGAGTTCTGCATTGTAACCATCGCGGATGATACCACCGTCGCGCAGCACAAATGGGGGATCGTCAACGATCGCGGAGCCGATCAGGGCGACCAGTTCTGGCAGCAGATCGATCCGCTGTCGTAAATCGGTCAGGAACGTGGCGCTGAAACTATTCAGCAGCTCATCAAGAGCGGGCAAACGTTGCAAAGACTGATGCAGCGCGACCAGATCTTTTCCGTTGGCGCTCGCCATCGAGATTTTGCCATTGAGGCGCTCGAGATCATAGACCCCGTCGAGGGCTTCACGCAGATCATCACGAACAAGACTCTGATCGAGCAGCTCGGCCACGGCGTCCTGCCGGGCGGTAATCAGCCCATCATCCACCAACGGATAGTGAATCCACTGGCGCAGCATCCGCCCACCCATGGCAGTAATTGTGCGGTCCAGAACGCCAAGCAAAGACCCTTTTTTACGTCCGTCCTGTAAGGTCGCAGTCAACTCCAGGTTGCGCCGGGTGGCTTCATCGAGCACCATGTGATGACGGATGTGATAGGTGACCGGCGGCCGCAGGTGGCAGAGGGACTCTTTCTGGGTCTGTTCCAGATAATAGAGCACCGCCGCAGCAGCCCGGATTGCCTGAGACAGGTCAGCACAACCGAACGCTTCGAGTGTGGAGACGGAAAAGAAACGGCAGATCCGGTCACAAGCGGCGTCATCTTCGGTCACCCAGGCGGGCAGATGGTTCTGCATGACACCATCGAGCAGCGGATTTAATCGCCGGGCAAGATCAGCGCCTTCCTGCTCATCGCTGAGCAGAATCTCACGGGGGCGCAGTGAACCGATCTCACTTTCGACACCTTCAAAACCCTCAACCTGGGTCAGACGGAATTCTCCGGTACTGATATCGATGTGGGCAAGGCCGAACCCCGCGTCGTTGGTGGAGACGGCCATCAGATAATTGTTCTCTTTGGGCTCCAGCGTGTCGGTATCGGTCACCAGTCCGGGCGTCACCACCCGCACAACCTCACGCTTGACGATCCCCTTGGTGGTCTTTGGATCTTCCACCTGTTCACAGATTGCGACCTTAAAGCCCTGTTCCACCAGCTTTGCAATGTACCCCTGACTGCTATGGTAGGGGATGCCACACAGTGGAATCGCATCCGCATCCCCCTTGTTACGCGAGGTCAGAGTAATACCGAGCACCCGTGATGCGGTGACGGCGTCATCCATGAACATTTCGTAAAAGTCGCCGAGACGAAAGAACAGGATCGCGTCCTCATACGCCGATTTTATTTCCAGATACTGCCGCATCAGCGGCGTTGTTGCTGACATGCTAAACCTTCAGAGTGCCGTAAGGATTGAGCGCTGGGGATGGAAAAATCACAGCGGTAAAAATGAAGGGCATCCTAACAGACCAGCCGGACGATGTAAATAGATCGGGCCCTGTGCAGTGCTGCATCTGCGGCACTTTCATGCAACCGGACAGATAGACATTGACCCGCGGTAAGCAATGGATTTAGAGTCGACCGCCATGAACCCATCTACCGCACAATACAGGCTGCGCGGCACCCTGCTGGTCGCAACCGGAGTCTTCATCATCAGCTTTGACGCGCTGCTGGTCCGTCTGGCGGCCGTCGACGGCTGGAACGTGTCTTTCTGGCGAGGCCTGTTCATGGCGCTCTCGATGTTGCCACTTCTCTGGCGACAACGCTCCCGGACCAAGCCCACGGGCAATAGTTATAGCGGACTCTGGTTGGCGGCCACGCTGATGACCTCCAGCACCCTGTGCCTTGTGCTAGCCTTTACCTTGACCAAGGCGGCAAATGCCGTCGTCATTCTCAGCGCTTCGCCTCTGTTTGCGGCGATCTTCAGCTCATTTTTTCTGAAAGAAATCTGCGCGCTCAAAACTTGGCTGGCGATTCTATCCTGCATCGGCGGAGTCGTGTGGGTTATGGCGGGATCTCTCGCTGGCGGTGGACTGCAGGGCGACATACTGGCGGCTGTCTCGGCACTCTGCATCGGCGGTTACTTCACGGTGTACCGCCACAACCCTTCCCTCTCGCCACCTTCCGTGATTCTGCGCTCCGGGGCATTGCTCGCGCTATTCTCCTGCTTTCTCGCAACCCCCTTTGCCCTGCCGCTGTCCACCTACGGCTGGCTGATGTTGGCCGGTCTGATCCAGATGCCGGCGGCATCGCTGTTGATGGCTGCCAGCGCACGATACCTGCCGGCCGCCGAGGTGAGTCTGTTTTTACTTCTAGAAACCGTCCTTGCACCCGTGTGGGTCTGGTGGATTTTCGGCGAACTGCCGCCCGAAACAACCCTGCTTGGCGGCGGATTGATTCTGGGCACGTTGATTCTTCACACGGTGACGGGACTGAAACTGGCAAAAAGAAGGGACAGGACAGACAATCCGGAATAAGGCAGGTCCGCGATCAAATCGCCTGTGGCTGGCAAAAATCAACGATCTGCAGTTGAACACTGTCCCGACCCCGCCAGTGATTCATACCGACCCGAAACATCAGATCGACCGGTGAGACAAGCTCTGCTGTGCGGTCCGCCTGCCCAAACGCGATACAGGAAACCCGTGCGCCACCCTGCTGCGCCTCAAAACGGAGGTGAGACGTTCCCACGGGGACAACATGATTGACCTGCACCTGCCGGGCGACAAAAACCGGCTGCGGATTGCCGGCGCCATAGGGAGCGAGCATATCAAGGCTCCGCACCCGCTGCTCGGTAAGTAAATCAAGAGGAATATCGCCATCGAATGACATGGTCTTGACCATCGTATCTGCGGTCAGTTCCTGTCGAGCCACCATCTCGAACTGCTGACGGAACAGATCGATATACTCACGATCGATGGTCAATCCGGCGGCCATGGCATGTCCACCAAACCGATCGAGAGTCTCCTCACACCGTCCAAGTGCCTCAAACAGATTAAATCCGGCGATCGATCGGGCAGACCCCTTGCCACCTGAGCCCTCCAACGCAATCAGAACCACCGGCCGGTGAAAACGATCCACCAGACGGCTTGCGACAATGCCTATCACCCCGGGATGCCAGCGTTCATCAGCGAGCACCAGTGAATGACAGGCCGGAAGATCGAACCCTGCAGCGGCGCTGAGAGCCTGTTCAAGCACCTGTTTTTCGACCTGTTGACGTTCACAGTTCAGATCGTCTAAACACTGAGCCTGCTGAGCGGCTTGCCGGGGATCCCGGTTCAAGAGCAGATCGACACCAAGGGTCGCATCTTCGAGCCGTCCGGCAGCATTCAGGCGTGGCGCCAATTTAAAACCGACCGCGCCACTGCTGACCTGTTGTACGGCAGCAACAGCTTTTAAAGCCTGTATGCCGACGCGCTGTGCAGTATCGATGCGTTCGAGCCCGGCACGGACCAGAATGCGATTCACGCCCAGCAGCGGCACAATATCAGCGATCGTCCCCAGGGCGACGAGATCGAGCCCCTGACGCAAATCGGGTTCGGTCCTGTCGTTGAAGTAGCCGCTCTGCCGCAGGGTGCGGCGCAAGGCGATCAGAAGAAAGAACGCAACTCCGACACCGGAGAGATTTTTGTCGGGGAATGAACAATCAGAGCGGTGGGGATCGATCAGGGCGTAACAACGTGGAAGGATATCGCCAGGCTGATGGTGATCGACGACGATCAGGTCGAGCCCTAGCTCAGCCGCAAGAGCAGCTTCTTCCACAGCCGAAACCCCACAATCGACCGAAACCAGTACCCGGCAACCGGACTGGGCCGCAGCGCGGATCGCCTCAGCGGACAGGCCATAGCCGTCCTGTAACCGTCGTGGAATATGGAAATCGACCCGGCCGCCCATGCTTCGCAGCGATTCGACCAACAGGGTGCAGCCGGTAATGCCATCAACGTCAAAATCACCATGAACCGAGATCGGTTCCTGTTGACGCAGGGCACGTTCAAGGCGTTGCGTTGCGGCCTCCATGTCGACAAGTTGGGCAGGATCGGGGAGCGCATTCAAGCCGGATGAGAGATAACTGCGAACCGATTCGGAGGTATCAAGTCCGCGGGACGTCAGCACCCTGGCGACGAGAGGGTCAACACCCAGGGTATTGACAATATCGTGCAGGACCGATTCGTCAGCAGGGGCTGCACGCAGTTTCCAGCGGCGTGCCGGAGCAGCGCTCATCTCAATCCCGGAGCCTTAACCGGTGTGCTGCGCATGGGGCGGTAGACGATCTGTCCGCTCCAGAGGGAATGTCGACCATCAAACAACTTATTCTCAACCCGACTGGCGTCGGTGGTCCCCCAATAATTTTCACGCAGGTCAACGGTATTGCGGACCCGTTCGCCCAGCCCGACATTATAGGCCCGATTATCGATAAAACTGTTGTTGGCGATGCGGTAGCGTCCCGAGGCATCGGCAATCACCAGACCCTGGTCGTTCTCGGTCATTTTGTTCTCGCAAATCACTGGCGAGCCGGACAGGAAATAGATCGCCGTGCCGTTCTCACGAAACAGATTCCGTTCGATAAGCATTTCGGTATCATGAAAAAGAATGGCGACCTTGTTGTTCTGAAAACGGGAATATTCGACGGAAACCCAGGAGCGACAGGAATGCAACGCATTCGTCGCCTGGCTGAATTCACAATAGGAAAAAGAGGCAGACCGTGCATCCTGAATCTTGATACCTCCCCAGCTGCCGGGTTGCGCATCGGGGTCAGCCGCCATAAAAACGATCGGCTTCTGAGGGGTTCCATGGGCAACGATTTTACCATGGACCAGCATACGGCTTCCTCTTAACTCATGAGGCTTGCGCGTCCCGGTAAGCGGTTCCGAGTGGGGTTCAAAAACAACCCGGGTTCCTGGCGCGATGGTCAACACCGCGTTCGGCGCGATGATCATTTCTCCGTGGACGTGAACCTCGCCATGCCAGTAGATACTGCCACTGAGCACATTGGTATCAACCGGCGGCGCCAGACATCCCGTCAGTGCCAGCAGTACCCCTCCGAGTATCATTGCTATAAAGTATTTCATCGTTATCATCATCTCCCCCACACATTATCAATACATCCAAAATGACAACAGGCCGGATAACCGGCCTGTTGCTGTTTCACATTATATCAATTTATTGAATTTTGCCCTGCGAATGCATCGCCTCCAGAGCCTGAACTTCGGCCTGAACCTGAGCGGTTCCGGGACCGGGCGGAGCGATCATCAGGTATTTTTTCCACACCTCGAGCCCCCGCGCCGGGTCTTTTTTGTCATACAGAAAAACAATCCCCAGATTGTAAAGTGACTGATGGTGGCGCGGATTCAATCTGTTCGCCGCTTCAAAATTGGCAATCGCCTTATCAAACTGCCCGAGACGCCGATACATCACCCCCTGATCGGTCAGCAGGTTCGGATCGTCGCCTCCGAGCGCCAGCGCCTTATCGTAAGCAGTAACCGCTTTAGCCGGTTGATCGGAATCGAAGTAATTGTGCCCCAGCTGTACCCAGGCATTGAGATTGTCCGGTTCCTGAGAGACGATCCGCTCCAGCATGACAATCTTCTGCTGAAAATCGACCGGAGGGGCCGCAGCTGGGTTTCCTGTGGTCACCGCGGTCGATGTCTCCTGACGCATATTGGAGACGATCACTCCGATCAGCACACCGACGACCAGAACAACAACGAGAGCAAGAACGGTTTCTTTTTTCATCATCTCAACCTTTTACTCGGCCTGTTCTGTCAGGCTCGAGGACTTGCGCGATTCCCAGAAAATCAGAATCGGGCTGGCAACAAAGATGGACGAATAGGTTCCGATCAGCACACCGATCAACATGGCGAACGCAAAGTTGTGGATGACACCGCCACCGAGGACGAACAGTGCGATAACAACCAGCAGGGTCGTTCCCGACGTCAGCAGGGTTCGCGATAACGTATCGTTAATGCTGCGATTTACAATAAAGGAGAAACTTTCCTTATTGTACTTGGAAACATTCTCACGGATGCGGTCATAGACGATGATCGTATCGTTAAGAGAATAACCGATAATCGCAAGGAATGCGGCGATAATCGGCAGGTCTATCTCCTTACCGAACAGACTGAAAGCACCCAGGGTGATGGTCACGTCATGGACCAGCGCGATGATGGCACCTACCGCAAAGCGGAATTCAAAACGCCAGGAGATATACACCAGGATGCCGAGCATCGCATAGAGGATGGCCTTAACCCCCTTCGCCCGGAGATCCTTACCGACCTGCGGCCCAACCATCTCGACACGGCGGATATCGACCTGCTCAGCACCATAGGTAGTACTGAGGGCATCGCCTATTTCACGCGACAGCCCTTTCAATTCTCCGGAGCTGTTTTCGACCCGTACCAGAAATTCATTCTCATTGTCGCCGAACTGCTGGACGCTCATGCTGCCCAAATCGAGACTCGTGAGTGCCGACTTTATCGTTGCGGCATCCGTCGATTCTGTAAACAACACCTGAACCAGGGTGCCACCAGAGAAGTCGATGCCGTAATCGGGACCGCCCTTGACGGTCAGTGACACCAGTCCGATGAGGATCAGAGCCGCCGACAGAATAATAGCCAGCTTCCGTTTGCCGACAAAATCAATATGTGTATCCGGTTTAATAATCTGCATTGCCGGAAATCTCCTTAAATGCTCAGCCGCTTAACAGTGCGGCTTTCCAGGAAAAAGTTGAAGATCACCCGCGACACGAAGATTGCGGTGAACAGAGATGCGATGATCCCGATCGACAGCGTTACGGCAAAACCCTTGACCGGGCCGGTACCGAACTGGAACAGAACCAGAGCCGCCAGCAGAGTCGTCAGGTTGGCGTCGATGATGGTCAAGAATGCCTTACTGTAGCCAACATCCAGAGCCAGTTTTGGTGTCTTGCCCAATCGCAGCTCTTCACGGATCCGCTCAAAGATCAGAACGTTGGCATCGACGGCCATACCAACGGTCAGGACGACCCCTGCCAGTCCCGGCAGAGTCAAGGTTGCGCCGAAAAGAGCCAGCATTGCAGAGATAAAGATCAGATTCAGCACCAGCGCCACGACAGCGACGATACCGGAAAAACGATAGTAAATGATCATTGCCGCAACCACCAAGATTGCACCAACGATGATCGACTTGATTCCCTTGTTGATCGAATCGAGACCGAGGGACGGGCCGACAGTGCGGTTTTCCATGATCGAAACCGGAGCCGGCAGAGAACCGGCACGCAGCACAATCGCAAGGTCGGTCGCTTCTTGAGAGGTAAAGGATCCGGAAATCTGAGCACTGCCACCAGCGATCCGCTCACGAATCACAGGAGCAGAATAGACCGTATCATCCAAAACGATCGCCATCCTCTTACCGACGTTTGCCGCAGTAATCTGATCAAAACGTTTCGCACCAACCGCGTTGAAATCGATCGCCACATACGGCTCGTTAAAACGGGTGTCGATACGAACATTGGCATCCGCCAGCAGGTCGCCGGTCAGGGCCGTCTTATCATAAACAACGATCGGTGTTTCAGTGACCGCGCCGGTGCTGCGGTTGACGTTGTGTTCATAAAGAAGGCGTGTACCCGGCTGCAGGTTTCCGGCAATCGCTTCCTGAGGATCAGCGTCCTCAACGACCATCTTGAATTCGAGACGAGCGGTTTTTCCCAGCAGAGCGATCGCACGATCTGGATCTTTAACACCGGGCAGCTGAATCAGAATACGGTTACCGCTCTGACGCTGCAAAGTCGGCTCACTGACACCGAACTGATCAACCCGGTTACGCATCGTCTCCAGCGCCTGACGTACAGCATAATCTCGGGTATTCTCAATCTCCACATCACTTAAACGAAAGTGTTTTTCAATAAACCCGCCGCTGGCCGGAAAGGTTTCACTCTCCAGTGCAGGGAAATTCTCACCCATAAGACTGGCGACCTGGGAGGCTGCTTCGTCATCGTACACAATGACCACCAGACGATCACCCTGACGTCGCTCGATGCGCTTGTAGACCGTGTCTTTTTCGCGCAGCATCGTCTCGGTCTGATCGATCAGGGTATCGACGCGACTTTCAACCGCCTTGTCGACATCGACCGAAAGGACCAGGTGCATTCCGCCCTGAAGATCAAGGCCACGATGAATCGGATCGACGGTGTCGGTCCACCAACCGGGTAGATTGTCAGTAAAGGTCGGAGCCAGAGAGAACAGGGCCAGCAGCAGGCAGACGAAAACCAGCGCACCCCGGATTTTGATACTGTTCGACATGTCCGTCGTTTCTCCTTCTAAAAATCAAGCAGACGTCACCGTCACTTGCGTTACTCGCTCACCGATATGCCGAACACCGGCACCCTTTCCGGTGAACCCCTCTGTTATCCCTCGCGCGAAACTTCGGTCACCGAGGAGCGGTTCATCTTGATCTTGACGCCGGTCGCGATTTCGACCGAAACAGTGCCATCATGGACTGCTGAGATTTTACCGTGGATGCCACCGGCGGTAATCACCGAATCACCGACCTTCAGGCCTTCAACAAGTTCACGGTGCTGTTTCGCGCGCTTCTGCTGTGGGCGAATCAGCAGAAAATAAAAGATCGCGAACATCAGGACCAGCATAATGATCCCTTCGTAACCGGGCCGTCCCCCCTGCTGCGCGGCCGCATTCCCGGCCATGGCAAATGCGTCAGATACCATCAGTCAACCTCCTTGAAGTGATAAAGCAATCGTCATCAGACGATCGGTCTGGGTTTATAAACGGAATAGTTTACGATTCCTGAGCACTGTAAAAATCTCCGCGGAACCGTTCAAAACAGCCGTCAGCGATCGCCCGTCGGGCATCGGCCATCAGCTGCTGATAATAATGCAGATTGTGATGCGTGTTGAGCACCGAAGCGAGTATCTCATTGCTCTGATACAGATGACGCAGATAGGCCCGGCTGTAGTTACGGCACACATAGCAGGAGCAGGAAGGATCGACCGGCTGCTGGTCATCCCGGTAGCGGGCCTGCTTGATGCTAAGTTTGCCACTGCGGACAAACAGCACCCCATTGCGGGCATTACGGGTCGGCATCACGCAATCAAACATATCACATCCGCGGGCGATCCCCTCAATGAGATTCTGCGGAGTGCCGACACCCATCACATAGCGGGGCTTGTTATCAGGCAGAAGCGGCAGGCTGTGCGCCATCATTTCATACATCACCGCCGCCTCTTCCCCCACCGAAAGACCGCCCAGGGCGTAGCCCTCGAAGCCGATTTCGAGCAACTGCTCGGCGCTCTGCTGTCTCAAATCAAGGTCCATTCCCCCCTGGACAATTCCGAACAGGGCTGTCTCACCGCCTGCGGGCAGTACATCACGACAGCGCTGCGCCCAACGAGTGGAGCGTGCGGTCGATTCCGCGACATACGACCGTTCGGCAGGATGAGGGATGCATTCGTCAAAGACCATGACGATATCGGACCCGAGCGCTTGCTGGATTTCAATCGACAGTTCAGGGGTTAACATGTGACGGCTGCCATCGAGGTGGGACTGAAATGACGCCCCTGCCTCTGTGATCGTGCAAAGATCCCCCAGACTGAAGACCTGAAAACCGCCGCTGTCGGTAAGGATCGGGCGGTCCCAGTTCATAAAGCGATGCAGCCCCCCCATCTCCCTGACGAGCTCGTGACCAGGGCGTAGGTAGAGATGATAGGTGTTCGCAAGAATGATCTGTGCGCCGATCTCCTTGAGCGCCTCAGGCAACATCCCCTTGACCGTTCCTTGAGTGCCTACCGGCATGAACGTCGGCGTATCGATCTGTCCGCGGCGGCAGGTTATTCGGCCGAGTCGCGCCTCTGTCTGCGCATCCTGTTGTAAAAGATCAAAATGAAAACGGGTCAAAACAGCTGTCCTGTTCAGGCGATCATCATACAGTCGCCGTAACTGAAAAATCGAAAACGCTCATCAACCGCCCGCTGGTACGCGTTCAGAATCGACTCACGACCCGCCAGTGCAGAGACCAGCATCAGCAGGGTCGATTTGGGCAGATGAAAGTTGGTAATCAGGGCATCCACCAACCGGAAACGATAGCCCGGATAAATGAAGATTTCACTCTCGTCATCACCGGGCTGCAGCAGCCCCCTACCGTCAACCGCTGACTCCAGCGCACGCGCTGCGGTTGTGCCCAGAGCAATAATCCTGCGACCTTCAGCCTTGGCCTGATTGACAGCCAACGCTGTGGCAGCAGGAACAGCAAAGATCTCTGCGTGCATCTTATGTGTGGTGACATCCTCAACCCGCACCGGCAAGAACGTTCCCAGACCGACATGCAGCGTCAGAGGGCAGATGATAACACCCCGATCCTGAAGCTGCTGCAGGATTTCATGAGTAAAATGAAGTCCGGCAGTCGGTGCCGCGACCGCCCCCTCATTAGCGGCAAAAACAGTCTGATACCGCTCCCGGTCCGAGACATCATCAGGTCGATCGATATAGGGCGGAAGCGGGAGATGGCCGACCTTCTCAACCTGCGCAAAAAAAGATCCGTCGCAGGTAAAGCGGATCCGCTTATGGGGAGGCTCGCCGCCATCGAGAACCTCGGCAGTCAAACCATCACCCAGAAACAGGCGCATCCCCGTTCTCAACGGTCGAGAACTCCGGGTCATACAGAGCCAGTCCTCATCGGCACCGGCGATCCGTCTCACCAGAAAGACCTCGACCTGACCACCCGACTCCTTGTGCCCCAGCAATCGGGCAGGAATAACCCGGGTATCGTTAATCACCAGAACATCTCCCGCCGAAAACGCTTCGACGATAGAAGAAAAAGCTCCGGTTTCGATAGCCCCGGTGAGCCGATCGAGACGCATTAAACGTGAGCCGTCACGACGCTCGGTCGGATATTGGGCGATCAGCTCCTCGGGGAGCTCAAAATCAAAGTCATCCAGCTTCATCTGCACCGCTCTTTACCCCTGCTCAGTGCAGGAAAAATCAGCGACTTAGAAAATCACACCTCCCTAGTAAAGTCAATGTCTTTTGCGGACGATCCGCCTCCATTCGCAGCCCGATTTTCGGTTACTGACCCTGTGGGTGCAAAGCCACATTTACCAGGGAGTAAAACCCGCCACAAGCAACCCATAAATTGCACGTGGACCCCCCGTAGCCACACCTGTAAAGTTCAACCTATTGGAAATAGTGCTGCCGAAGTCCGCAAAACTGTGCTAGAAGATGCTGCACATGAAACATCAATACCACCGAGGAGGATCAGACCTTGCAAACCATCATCATCACCCTTCTGCTTGCGGTTTTCGCATCCCCGGTCTCAGCCTTTATGACCGAAGGAGAAGGATGTGGCACCGGTAGCTGCATCGATTGCCACGCGCTCGACAAGACAGAAGCGGCAGAAATCCTCAAATCCCTCGGCGGTGAAGTCGCTGCCGTCGATCATGCCGAAGTTCCCGGCCTGTGGCGAATCGAAATGAAAGCACAGGGCAAGACCATCCCTCTCTATCTGGATTACTCAAAATCGTACATGATCGCCGGGGATGTCATTCGCCTAAAAGACCGGAAAAACATTACCGATCAGAGGTTTCAGGAGCTCAACCCCGTCGACACAGCGGCCATCCCCTTAGATGATGCCCTGCTGCTTGGCGACAAAAACGCCAAAACCAAAGTGATTGTCTTCACCGACCCTCACTGCCCCTACTGCAGCAAACTCCATAGCGAGATGAAATCCGCCGTCAGCGAGCGGCCCGATATTGCGTTTTTGATCAAGCTGCTGCCGTTCAAGACATCCTCCAAGAAGCCGACCCAGACCATCCTCTGTAACAAATCGCTGGCGCTTCTGGACGACAGCTTTGCCGGCAAACAGCTACCACCGCCCCTGTGTGAAACAGATCAGGGCGAACAGAACATCCTCAAAGCCCGAGAACTTGGCATCCGCAGTACGCCAACCCTGGTCCTGCCCAACGGCCAAATCGCCCCGGGCTTCAAAAAGGTGAAGGACCTTCTGAAACTGATAGATCAGACCACAATGTGAGGTCATCGCCCCGAAAGACGCACAAAATAGGACGTAAAAAAACGGCTGACGCGAACTCGCATCAGCCGTTTTTTTGATCTATTGCCTGTGTCGTTGTCTACAGATCAAACTCATCAAGAAAACGCTGTAACGCAAAGGGCAGAACCTGGCCATATGCATCGAGAAGCGTCAGGGCATTGAGAGCAGAATCGGTCTCTGCAGCCGCCCTCAAACGGGCCGCCAGCGAGCTGTTAACCTGTTTGACCTCGTCATAGATCTCCATCAGGCCATCAAACGAATAATCGACTGCTTCCCCTTTGCGTTGTCTCAGGTAACAGCCCAGCAGGTAAGTTCCGGTGGAGCGAAACAGGGTTTCTTCGAGGGTCGCAAATGGCAGATGGTAGCGCGCCATCGGCTTAAAAAAGGCCATATGCGGACAACCGCTGGTCGCGATAATCAACCCCATCAGCGAACTGATCACCTGCTCGGCTTTAACATCAGCCGAGATACGCCGGTTGATGGTTTCAACCTCGACCGACACCTGATCATAAGAAATCAGCTTATTACAGGGAGCGATCAAAGGCACCAGTCGGACCGCGACCGGACAATGGGAAGTCGCATCATCACCCGAGCTCGACAGCGGACAGTTTTCACACTGATGAAAGTCAAGGCTGGTCCAATCGGGACAGGCCTCTGGCAGTGGGCTTTTCAGCTGTACAGTCTGCGTGTCGATCAGAGTTCCGACGGTTTCAACATTTCCGTCAGAAAGAGTCATGCGATATCGAATTTCAAACTGATCAGAAGCCATACAGGAGACTCTCTTTCACATTCAAACGGATCGGGATAATCGCTACTTTCCTAAGAATTAATAAAAGTACATTTAAAAGCACTATTGCGTCAAGCTTTGTCACCGGTTTTGCCCAAACAGTCGCCCCGCCTTGCTCTGCGGGCGAACAGCCCAAAATCATTGACTATAGTCGATCAAATTGCTTCAATAGCGCTGGTCTCGCATGACAACTGTTACGACATGCGAATCCATTTTTCCTGTCGATATCTACTCCATATACGGTTTTATACGATGCACAATAAATCACATATAATCATTTTATTTCTTATAGTTACCATTGCATCACTAACCCTTTTTCACAGCTCTGTCTTTGCCCAAAAAACACAAGCAATACTTATCGACAGATACCAGAACGCCCTCGCGGTCGACACAGCAAACCCCATACTGCAATATCAACTCGGTGTCGCCCTGCTGATCGAAGGCCGCAACGAGGCGGCGATCGAACGATTTCAACTGGCCTATCCGGCCTATACCGACTCTATCGAAATGAACTACAACCTCGGTCTGGCCTTCTCAAAGACAGGCGATACCGACAGTGCGGTGCTCTATTTCGAACAGGCCGAAGCTCTCGGCGCTTTTAAATATCCGCAGAGATATCCCCTCGAGGACGCCTACTTTAATCTCGGCCTGACCTATCTGAACCAGGACCTTCTCGATGAGGCTGAACAGATTCTCAACAAGGTCCTGGCGATCAACCCTGGCCGTTACCAGGTCCATCATGCTCTCGGAAAGCTGTACACCCTCCGTCAACAACCAAACAAGGCGATTGACGAATATGAGCAGTATCTCGCCGCAGCGCCACAGGATCAGGCAGTGCGCGATTTCGTTTTTGCCAGCCACTACAACGAAGGGCTCAAACAGATTCCACTCGACCCGGCCGCCGCAAGGGTCGCGCTCAACACAGCGCTGGAGATCGAACCGAACCACCCCCACGCTCTCTACGCGCTGGCACACCTCGACATGCAGGACGGTCAACTCATTACCGCAATCGACAGCTTGAATCAGCTCTACCCTCAGGCCGATCAGAGTCTGAAAGAAAACATCCGGGTTGTTCTCTATAACAGTGCCCTGGCACTGCAGCAGCGCAACTGGAAAAACGACCTGGAACGGGCCGACATGGCGATAAAACGTGTCCTCGAAGATGCCCCCGAGGACATAAACGCCCTGTTTCTCGCCGGCAATATCGCCCTGGCGCGTAAGCAACATGATGATGCGCGCCAGTTTTACGAATCACTGCTCCATATCGACCCGACTCACCAGGGGGCGCTGCTCAACCTGACGATCGCACGCAAGGGTGCGGTCAAGGAACTGGTGGCAGACGGCAGAGCGCTGTTACTCGATCAGCGCTATATCGAAGCACTGGCCTCTTTTGAATCGGCACTGACCATCGACCCTACGGTTCCCGATGCGGCACAACTGGCCAAACAGACGCAAAAAAAACTGGCCGAAACCGCAGCAAGCTACTTCAGCAGGGCTGAGCAGGCTCTTGAATCGAAAGAGCTGAATCAGGCCCTCGAATTGGCACGAAAAGGGCTGACTCATCAGCCGGATGACCCGCGGGGCGTACAGGTGGAAAAAGAGGCCGTCGGTCAGCTGACCGCCGAACTGGACGCACGCCTTTCTAGGGCACGGGCATTTTTTGACGAGGGAGATCTCGAACAGGCCGAAGAAAACTATAACAGTGCCCTGCTCATCGCCCCGGACAACAGCACTGCTCTCGCCGGATTGGCCGCTATCACACAGCGTTATCAGGATTCAGCAGCCCATCATCTGGCTCTTGCTCAGCAGGCTCTGGATACAGATAACTTGCTGAGCGCCGAAGATCATTACCGTAGCGCACGTGAACTGCAGCCGGACAATAAAGCCGCACGCGACGGGCTGGAATCGACCCTGTTACTCATCGACACCACCGTTGACCGTACCATTAAACAGGCCGAGAGCGCTGTTCACAGCGGAGACTTCCGCAACGCAAGGGTATCGCTTGAGAAGGCCTTTAAACTTCGCCAGACCGACGATATCAGAGAGCGGATCACAGCACTCGAACAACAGCAGGAGACCCACATCCAGAACCTGCTCAATCAGGCCGCAAGGGCCATCCGCAATCAGGAATTTAAAGCTGCGGAGGCGACCTACACAACGTTGAAAGCTTTCGCCCCGGCTCATGCCGGCCTGCGCCTCGGCCTTGTGCAACTGGATGTAGAGCGCCAGCGCGCCATCGAACATCACCTCACAGAAGCCCGACACGCCCTCGAAGCCAAAGACAGCAGTACCGCTTTAGTCGCCTACCGGACCGTTCTCGACCTCTCGCCTTCAAATCAGGCAGCGCTCGATGGATTGAAAGCCGGCAAACAGCTTGCGGAAAAGCGGCTGTCGGGATTGATGGCAAAAGCCAACAGCGCCATCGCGGCGGAGCTCTTCAGCGATGCGGAAAACACCCTGAAAAAGATCCTCAAGCTCGACCCCTACCACACCGAGGCGACTGCAGCCCTTAATCGTCTGCGCAATACCAGACAAAAAGGCCTGAAGCCCGGCGACGACAAGCGTCTCTACCTCGAAGGGATTCAGTACTACACCAAAGGTCAGTACGAAGCGGCTATCGGATCATGGGAGCAGGTCCTTCTGCTTGTCCCCGATCATGAAAAAGCCAGCATGAACATCGACAAATCCCGTCGAAAACTGCGCATGATCAAGGAGCGGAAACAGGAATGATGACCCACGTCAGATTTTTTTCAAGCCTGCGGTTTAAGTTCGCCCTGCTGATCGCCCTTTTCAGTGGCGGGTTGATGCTCTTCTCCATGTTCATGCTGGAAAAGGACATCCACCAATCGATGGTCACCGAAAGTCTCAACAAAGGGATCGGAATCGCCAGAGCAGTGGCCTTCAATGCGGAAGACCCCCTGCTCACCGGCGACGACCTCTACCTGTTCTCCTCGGTTAACAATGCCCTTAAAGCCCCCGGTATTGTCTATGCGATCATCGCCGACGACCGCGGAATCATCAAAGCGGCCGATGACATGACCCGGACCGGTCAGCCCTTTACCCTTCCCACCAGCGCCTCCCTGAATAAAATCTGGCAGGACTACCGGGTCATGCGCTTTCCGCTGGGAGATCTGACCATTCTCGATCTGTCGGTCCCGATCTTTTCCGTCGCAGATCCGACCCTCCACCTGGGAGATATTCATCTCGGCCTGTCGGAACAGATCATCAACGACGCGGTCAACAAGATGCGTCAGCAGGTGATCTGGCTGACCCTGGCCGCTCTGATCATCGGCAGCTTGTTCGCCTACCTGCTGGCGTCCTTCTTTGTCCGCCCGGTCGATGCGCTGGTCGAAGGGGTACGCGCCATTGGCCGCGGCAACCTCGACCAGCAGATCGATCTCAAACGCAAAGACGAGTTCGGACTGCTGACCGGCTCCTTCAATGAGATGGCCGCCAGTCTGCGTGAAAAGGAATTTATCAAAACCACCTTTGAGCGCTACGTCAGCACGCCGGTGGCCAAAGACATCCTCAGCAACAAAGAGAGCATCAAGCTGGGGGGCGAAGAGAAGGACGTCACCGTTATCTTTACCGACATCCGCGGCTTTACCTCGCTGGCCGAGAATCTCCCGGCAGGCAAACTGCTCGAACTGCTCAACACCTATTTTGAACGGATGATTCAGGTCATTATCCGCAACGACGGCATGGTCGATAAGTTTATCGGTGATTCAGTAATGGCCCTGTTCGGAGCGCCCCTGGCGCGCGACAACGATCCGCTAAGGGCGGTCAAGTGCGCTCTGGAGATGTGTGAAGAGCTGGAGAAACTGAATCAGGAAAATATCGACCGGGGCGAACCACCCTTTGAGATGGGAATCGGCATCAACACCGGACCGGTGGTCGCTGGTAATATCGGTTCGTCACTACGGATGGAATACACGGTCATCGGTGACAACGTCAACATCGCCGCGCGACTGCAGGGGATCGCATCGGCCGGCGAAGTTCTGATGTCGGAGCAGACCCATAGATTGGTGGCGGATAAGGTACAGTGTCAGGAACTGGAGCCAGTTCAGTTAAAAGGGAAAAACAAACCGGTAGGCGTCTACCGAATCACCGGGATATCGGAGTGACGACGGACGATTCCACGGTTAAAATAGATAGTGCCACAGCAGATCAAGCCGGCCCCTGAGAATCAGTGCTTTCCCTGAGTAGCGCATGATTTCACGCACCTTTTCACGATGTCCCGGTCGATAGCAGTGGACTGGACAGTGTTTACAGAGCGGCTTGGGATTCAGCGGGCAACGCAAGCGTCGCTCAATGGCGTAAAGCAGAAACTCCCGGCACTCAGGACAGACCGCATAGCGCCGTATCTCCGGCAATCCATCACTCCCATCACCGACAGGCAATCGTTCACGATCTGAATGATGCGCACGACAGTAGACCGAGGTAAACAGGGCAAGAATCTTCAGATCCTTGCGCTCCTTACCGGTCAGTGGTGGATTGTGCTGTGATATCGTCATAATCCCCAAACACTAGTGCACAAATTGTTCGAGCACAGTCTGCTTCTACGCCGCATAATCTTGCGCCGAAATCAAAACCCGCTCAAGCCTACCACGCAGAATCCGAAATTTTCCCTCAATATCTGGTTATCTGCCCGATGGCAATCGACACAGGGATCAGCAGCCACTGCCGGGACAACAGCAAAAGCAAAAAAGAGTAGTGTCCCAATATAACGGGTCATTTCATCAGCTCTCGCCTGGTCCGCTGGTACTCATCCAGTGTCACCAGTTCCTTGGCGCGCAATGTCCGCAGGGTCAACAACCGCTGACGCTGCTCCTGACTCAACGGCGACTGTGCCGCTTCAGGAAAAGAATAGATCGAAAACTGACGTTTCCCCGCCACGATCAACTTTTGACCGTTACGACTGAAGGCAGCTTTCCCATCCGCCATCTGAGCGGCAAGGCGACCGTCCTGATACAACTGTCCATCAATATACAACAACGGACCCGCCTGACTATGGGCCAAAAATCGACCGGGCAGATCCCAGCGCCGCACCGATGTCAGCGTCCAGGGGTCGAAACGGACGGTCCGCTGCTGGCCATCGGAAAAAACGACCTGCTCACTGTCCGCCGACCAGACCGCGCTCCCCGCCTCGGTGGGCAACTCCATCAATAAGCGGGTCGCACCGCTGGGCAGATGACGCAAAAAGACCTTGAGATTCCGACGGATTACAGGGGGATCGTAAAAACGGGTGAAGACGATATCATCGCCCAATGGGGACAGATCAAAACCGTACAGTCGATACAGCTCATCCCCGAGAGAAGCAACTGTCCCCTTCTTGAGGGTCGTATCAAAAAGGGTTTCGTTACGCACCGAACCCTGCGGATCGAGATGCACCAGTTGCGCCTTCAGAGGAATGCCAAAAGAAAAAGTCCTCAACTGAACCGCCAGAGCAAGGATATCGGCAGCTGGAGTCCAGGCTAAGCAAGTAACCCGCCCGTCGATACGATAAGATCGGAGAGCTTCGCCACTATCGGCATAGACCACCACCTGCGTCTGCTCTCCGTCCTGAAAAACTGCCGCTAATTGCGCACCCTGCTGTGACCAGGCCAGCGCCAGAGGGGTCCGATCAGAAAACAGCAAGTCGGACTTGTCTCCAGCGAGCGAGACGACAGACAGTCCCGCGTGCCCGTAGGCGATTCGGTCTCCGGCGGTACTGACGGCAAAAACGCCGATATCACTGCTGACGTCGACAGTGCGCACCTGCATCGCGGAGACATCACCGGCAGAGGAGATAACA
>PKUC01000007.1 GCA_002868865.1 Desulfuromonas sp.
CGCGGTGACGGCACCCACGCCTTTTCAAAAACGCTGAGCGAACACAACCGCGCGGTGCGCCGCTATCAACTGAAAAAAGCGGATTGATCTGATTCTGTTTTTGCTATACTTCTCCCACTCTTAACCCTTGCAGAGGAGGATACCCTTGGCCGATTACTACGACTCCGAAGACCTCAAAAACTTTGCCGACATCGGCAAAGATGCCCCTCATCTGGCCAAAAAGTTTTTCGACTATTACGGCGAAGTCTTTGCCGAGGGTGAGCTGACCGCCCGGGAAAAGGCCCTGATCGGTTTGGCCGTGGCCCACGCGGTACAATGCCCCTACTGCATCGAAGCCTATACCCAGTCCTGCCTCGAAAAGGGATCCAATCTCGAAGAGATGACCGAAGCGGTCCATGTCACAAACGCCATCCGCGGGGGCGCGTCGCTGGTGCATGGCGTCCAGATGCGCAAACTGGCCGAAAAAATCTCTCTCTAAACCAAAGGCCGACTTCACCATGCCGACCTCTGTAGATAACGAGCTGACAGCCTTCAGCGACACCCTGGCAGTTCATGCATTAACGCTGCGGCGCACCCGCACCACCACCCTGCAAATCAACCTCGGGCACCTGTGCGACCTGACCTGCCGCCACTGCCACCTGTCCGCCGGGCCCGGTCGGACTGAAGTGATGTCACCGGAAACGATACAGGAGGTGATCGCCTGCGCCAGACGGATCCGATTTTCGACCATCGACATCACTGGCGGTGCCCCTGAGCTTGTCCCCAACCTGGCCGAACTGATCGAAGCGTTGGCGCCCCTGACCAACCGACTGATGCTGCGCACCAACCTGACCGCGCTGGGGCATCCCACCAGACGGCCGCTGCTGCAGCTGTTCAAACAGCACCGCGTTATCCTGATCGCCTCTTTTCCGGCCACCAACAGCAGTCAACTAGAAGCGCAGCGTGGCGCCGGGGTCATGGCATCGTCCCTGGAGATGTTGAAAGAACTGAACCGACTCGGCTTCGGCGTGGAGGGAACCGACCTCGAACTCCATCTGGTAGCGAACCCCTCGGGCGCATTCATTCCCGCCGATCAGGAGCAGGCAGAGCGCAAGTTCAAGCGCGACCTGGCCCGCAAATGGGGGCTGTCGTTCAACCAACTGTTTCTGTTTTCCAACGCCCCACTGGGACGGTTTCTCGCCTGGCTGATTCAATCCAACAATCATCAAGCCTATATGGAAAAACTGGTTTCAGGATTTAATCCCTGCACCATCGATGGGCTGATGTGTCGATCCCTGATCTCGGTGGGCTGGGACGGCACGCTGTACGATTGTGATTTCAATCTGGCTGCGAACCTTCCGAAAAAGAGTCCCGTGTCCCACATCCGCGACCTCGTCGACCCGCCCTCTCCCGGAGAAGAGATCGTCGTCGGCGACCACTGCTACGCCTGTACCGCCGGAGCCGGCTTCACATGAGGCGGTGAAATTCCGGCCTAGTTCAGGCTGACACAACAAACTGTTTAAAAGCACATTGACTGCTCTGCGGAGCTTTTTATAATTTTCGACCATCGTCAACGAACAGAGGTCGGGCCAGGGACCCGGCCCACAACTCAACATGTCTACGAGGTCGAAAAATGAAAAGATGTCTGTCGCACTCCATCCTGCCTGTCGCAACCCTTTTTGTTCTTCTTGCTCTGAGCACGTCCCCCTTAATAGCGGCCGAAAAACCAGCCACAACCCATATTGAGCCCCAGACCGGAATGGAATTTGTTCTGGTGAAAGGAGGCTGCTTCGACATGGGCAACACCCGCGGCGGCGGCAGCTACACTGAATACCCGGTCCACGAGGTCTGTGTCGACGATTTCTATCTCGGCAAAACAGAGGTCACCCAAGAGCAGTGGGAAAAGCTGATGGGTGAAAATCCCTCCTATTTCAAACAGGGAAAAGACTACCCCGTCGACAGCGTGTCGCGCATCGACGCGTTTCAATATCTGGCCAAGCTGAGCGCAAAAGAACCACGCGGTTTCCGCCTGCCCACCGAAGCTGAATGGGAGTTCGCCTGCCGCAGTGGCGGCAAAGATGAAAAGTTCTGTGGCGGCGACGAGGTCGATGAGCTGGCCTGGTACAAAAACAACAGCGGAGGCACCCCGCATCCGGTCGCACAGAAAAAATCGAACGGACTCGGTCTCTACGACATGAGCGGCAACGTATGGGAACTCTGCTCCGATATTTTCGATCGCGATTACTACAAGAACAGCCCCAAGAAAAACCCCATCGGGGCGACCTCGGGCCGTCACATGATGAAAAGAGGCGGCACCTGGGGAATCAACGAAAACTTTCAGCGTGCGGCAACCCGCGGGCGCGGATCGATGGATGAAAAGCACTACTCCACCGGCTTCCGGGTCGCTTTCACGGCGCAGTAAAAGGATCGCCAATCAAAATCGACACAACAACAGGGCCGCCCTATCCCGGCGGCCCTGTTATTTCAACCGTATGTGCAACAGCTTTTCCCCAAATTCATTCCCATTTTCGCTAGACTCATAAAACGCTAACAATCGTCTGGAAGCATGGTCCACAATTACTTGAGAGGTCTATCACATGCTCCAACAGAAACCATCCCTTCTGATCGTCGAAGACGAAGAGGATATCCTCGCGCTGCTCCACTTTAACTTGATCAAAGCGGATTACAATGTGACCTGCGCCGCCTGCGGAGAAGAGGCTCTGCAGATCCTCCAGCAACAGACCCCCGATCTGATCCTACTCGACCTGATGCTCCCCGGCATCAGCGGCCTCGAAATCTGCGAACGCCTTCGCGACACCCCAGAGACCGCCCAGCTGCCAATCATCATGCTGACCGCCTGTGGCGAAGAGGAGGATATCGTCCGTGGGCTGGAACTGGGCGCGGATGATTACGTGACCAAGCCGTTCAGCATCAAGGTCCTGCTGGCACGGATCGTTACCGTACTACGTCGAAACAGCGAAACGGACAGCGTACAAGATGAAAAACTGGTGCGCGGGGACTTGCACATCCATCCCGGACGCAATCTGGTCAAGGTCGCCGGAGAAGCCGTGGAACTGACCTTCACCGAGTTCCGTGTGCTGGAAGCCTTGGCCAGCAAACCGGGCTGGGTCTTCACCCGCTACCAGATCGTCAACACGGTGCGGGGCGAGGACTACGCGGTGACAGACCGCGCGGTCGACGTTCAGATTGCCGGGCTGCGTAAAAAACTGGGACCTTGCGGGCACTACATCGAAACCGTCCGCGGAGTCGGCTACCGCTTCCGGGAGGACCTCTCGTCGTGAACCGCCGTCGCCTTGTCTGGCAGATCTATCCTTCGTATCTACTGGTCATCATCCTCGTCATTGTCGCCGTCAGCTGGTATTTTTCCGGCGAGTTACGCAGCTTTCACTATCAGCAAACCCTCAACGATCTAAAAGCCCGGGCTCTGCTCATCAAACATCAGCTGCAGAGTCCCTTCGGCAGTAGTGACCAACGACAGCTCAACCGCTTTATCAAACAGCTCGGCGAACAGTCAGAAACCCGCATTACCCTCATCCGTCAAAACGGAACGGTGCTGGCCGATTCCCACCAGCGCGCCGAACAGATGGACAATCACAGCCAACGCCCGGAGATACTACAGGCACTGGCCGGACAGCAGGGTTCCTCGGTCCGCTTCAGCAACACCCTCGGACAACAACTGATGTATGTCGCCATCCCGGTCCATATCGACAACCGCCCGGCCGGAACCATCCGCACCGCCCTGCCGGTCTCCGACATCGACGCCACCCTCCACGACATCCATTGGCAACTGCTGCTCGCCGGTCTGGTCATCGCCGTCTTGCTGGCACCGGCCTGCTGGCTTCTTTCCCGTCACCTCAGCCGCCCTCTCGAACTGATGACCGCTGGCGCACAGCGGTTTGCCCGGGGCGATCTCGATACCCCTCTGAAGGTCACCGGTTCTGAAGAGACAGGACGACTGGCCATCGCCATGAACCAGATGGCCCTCGACCTGAACCAACGCATCACTCGGGAAATCGAACAGCGCAGCGAAAGCGAAGCGATCCTCGGCTGCATGATCGAAGGAATCGTTGCCGTCGACAACAATCAACAAGTGCTCCGCCTCAACCGGGCTGCGGCCACTCTGTTTGGCGTATCTCCACACCTCTGTGTCGGGCAACCGATTCAAGAAGTGATCCGCGAAGCAGAACTGCAGAACTTCATCCGTCAGGCCCTGAATCAACCGAAGCCACGGGAACAGGAACTGATACTACACGGCCCACAGCGGCGTTATCTACACGCACAGGGAACCCCGCTGACCGGCACCAATGGTGAACCGATCGGAGTACTGATTGTTCTCCACGACCGCACCCGGCTGCGCCAGCTCGAATCTGTACGCCGCGATTTTGTCGCCAATGTTTCCCACGAGTTAAAAACCCCGATCACCGCCATCCGTGGCGCAGTGGAAACCTTGATCGACGATGACAGCGCAGACGCCGCCAGCCGCCGTTTTCTGCAGATCATCTTCAAACAGAGTGAACGGCTCAATGCGCTCGTCGAAGATCTGCTGGATCTGTCACGGATTGAACAGGGAGGCACCGAAGGATCGTGGCCACTGACCCCTGAACCGCTGGCACCTGTTCTGGAAAATGCGCGCCTGACCTGCGAAAGTCTGGCTGCGAAGACCGGCATTCAGATCGAACTGTCCTGCCCGGCAGACCTGAAGGCGCAGATCCACCCTTCACTGTTGGAGCAGGCGGTGGAAAACCTGCTGACCAACGCCATCAAGTACAGCGACCCCAGCTCAAAGGTGATTTTACAGGGCGAAAAAACGGAGGGGCAGGTGATGATTCGGGTCCGAGATTTTGGCTGTGGAATCAGCAAAGACCATCAAACCCGGCTGTTCGAGCGATTCTATCGGGTCGATATGGCGCGCAGCCGGCAGCTGGGCGGTACCGGACTGGGGCTGGCGATTGTCAAACATGTGGTTCAGTCCCATCACGGCGATGTCGCCGTCGACAGTGCCCCCGGAGAGGGCAGCACCTTTACCATTCTGCTGCCGCAGGGATAGAACGGAATGACAGTGGGCGGATTAATCTCGGAGGAGTGCGAAGGTTGCGCTCGACTCGCTGGCGGTGTTCATCAACAAAGACAACCCGATCTGCGGTTTATCGTCTCGATTCTCAAGATCAACAACGATCTGGAGCGGGTGGCAGATTTTGCAGTCAATATCGCTGAAGACGTCGTCTATCAGGTCGATGGCGAGATCATCCGTCACGGCGGAATTCAGTCCTGATGCTCCCGCATCGGACACACTAGTCTTCGGGCA
>PKUC01000054.1 GCA_002868865.1 Desulfuromonas sp.
GGCATACTCATCCACGGTCCGATATTTGTCGGTCGCCACGCGCCAGTCATGTTCCAAAACACCGTCCCGATAGATCCCGAGGACGGTATTGCTGTTGCCAACATCGATGACTAGTAGCATCAAATCACACCTTTTTCGTTGGTCACATTCATGGTTCACCAAGACCGAGCATTCCCGGCCTATATCGGGGTGACGTCCCCCGCCAAGATCCGTTCAATTGTTCCGTCAGCGGTCTGCAGACGCAAGGCCCCGTCATCATCGAGCCCCACCACCGTGCCCTGCAGACAACCAGGGTTCAGATCAACACGCACCGTACGATCGAGCAGATCTGAGAGGCCCTCCCAGCGCCTTCTGATGGCCCAGAATCCCTCGTCGAGGTAGAGTTGATACAATCTGTCGATGTGTGTGAGCAGGCTACGGGTAAAGGCCGTGCGCGATATGGTCCGCCCCGACTCGAGGAGTACCGAAGTTGCTGGATAGCGCAGATCCTCTGGGAACTGTTCCGCGGTCATATTCAGGTTGACCCCGATGCCGAGCAGAACAAAATGAACCTGTTCGGTTTCGGCACTCATTTCATTGAGCATCCCGGCTATTTTTCGACCGCCAACCAGCAGATCGTTGGGCCACTTAACCCGTACCGGAAGTTGACTGATCTCGATCAGGGCCCGGGCGGCGGCAACGGCGGAGAGGAATGTCAGTTGAGGAGCCTGAGAGGGGAGAATATGGGGACGCAACAGAATGGAGCAGTAGAGATTGACACCGGCGGGAGAGGCCCAGCGCCGACCGAGGCGACCCCGGCCGGCGCTTTGTCGGTCAGCCACAATCACCGTGCCCTCCGGCGCACCCTTTTCAGCGCGTTGCCGGAGATCCTGATTGGTCGAACCGGTGTCCGCCACACAGTCCAACGACCAGTCGATGGCACCGGTCAGCCCGGTGGTGATTTCATCCGCCAGAAGCAGGTCGGGACCCTGCAGCAAACGATACCCCTGCGAGCGCCGTGCTTCGATATCAAACCCCAACTGCCGCAACTGCTCGACCTGCTTCCACACAGCTGCACGTGAAATATTCAGCTCCTGACTGATCTTCTGTCCGGAAATGAACGCTCCACTCTGCTGCCGAAACAGGCTGAGGATCTGGTCGCGTGAGGTCAAATCGGCTCCTTTGCCGAAAATGTGTCTATGAATCGAACAGCATCGAAATATCAGCGCCAGTGACCGAATGGGTCAGCGCGCCGATCGAGATAATATCAACTCCGGTTTCTGCAATCGCACGAACACGCTCCATATTGACACCGCCGGAAGCTTCAATCAGAGCACGTCCGGCAACAAGTGTAACCGCCTCGCGCATCTCTTCGAGGGTCATATTATCGAGCATGACGACATCGGCCCCGGCGGCCAGAGCCTCTCTGACTTCGTCGATATTGCGGGTTTCGATCTCAATTTTCAGGGTGTGGGGCAGCTTCTTCCGCGCCCGTGCAATGGCAATATCAATTCCGCCGGCGGCGGCAACATGATTCTCCTTGATCAGGACACCGTCGAACAGGCCAATGCGGTGATTCCGCCCGCCCCCCATCCTGACCGCGTATTTGTCGAGTGCGCGCAGACCGGGGACCGTTTTACGGGTATCGACGATGAAGGTGTTGGTCCCGTCGACTTCGGCGACAAACGCCGCAGTCATGGTTGCAATTCCACTCATCCGTTGCAGCAGGTTCAGAGCTACACGCTCCCCCTGCAGCAGAATGCGGGCGGGGCCTTTGATCCACGCCAACACTTCGCCGCGCCGGACCTTCTGGCCATCCTCAAGCAGTTTTTCAAAGGCCACGGCAGGATCTAAAACCGAGAAGACCTTGGCCGCAACGTCGATGCCGGCCAGCACAAAGTCTTCCTTGGCGACCAACTGGGCCCGTGCCACCGTTTCAGCATTCACCGTCACTTCGGTGGTGATATCACCAAGACCGATATCTTCTTCCAAAGCCGCGCGGACGATCCGTTCAATTTCAAACATGTAGATGCTCCATTTTACACGCTCCACATCCCAATCCGGGTCGAAGCGAGCGTTTCTAAAAAGGTTCTCACTCTATACCACAGCAAAACCGCCCCCGCAACCCAAATCCCTGTTGTTACAGGGACAAATCCTCTTTACATTCCGGTTATTTATGTTAAAAATGGGATAACTTCCGTCAACATACAACTCCCGGGAGACATCCATGTCCGTCCATCACATTCAGTGGCTTTTCATACCGATTTTCGCCCTGCTGTTCACCGGCTGTGTCAGCAAGAGCACCTACCAGCAGAAGGCCTATGAGGCCGAACTCCTCAGCGATGACGTCGCGCTACTGCAACTGGACATCTCAGAGCTCAAAGCGGTCAAAATCGACCTGGAGGAGCAACGATCCGCGCTGAACCAGCGCCTGATCACCGCACTCAACGACAATTCGGCGCTACAGAAGACCCTGATCAGCACCCGGGCGGACCAGACCCGGCAATCACAGAGCTTCGCATTTCATCAGGACGAACTCAACGAACAGATCCAACAGCAGCAAACGGCCAACGAGCAGCTCATCTTTTCTATCGACCAGCTCCAGCAGGAGAAAAAGGCCCTTGCAGACCAACTGGAGAGGGAAAAGATCGCCCGTGAAGCACGAGTCGCGAAACTCAAAAACACCTACGACCAGCTGGTCTCAGCACTGGAAAAAGAGATCGAACGGGGTGAAATCACCATCACCAATCTCGAAGGAAAACTGTCTGTCAACCTGCTGTCACAGATCCTTTTCGAATCCGGCAAAACCGACATCAGGGACGAAGGTAAAAAACTGCTGCACAGTCTCGGAGACGTTATCAACGCCTATCCCGACAAGGCGCTCAGCATCGAAGGGCACACCGACAATCTGCAGATCACTTCGCGCCTCAAAGATCGCTTTGCCAGCAACTGGGAGCTCTCCACCGCCCGCGCCACCAGCATCGTCCACTACCTGCAGGACACCGTCGGCATCTCCGGCGATCGCCTGGCCGCGACCGGCTTTGGTGAGTATCGCCCGGTAGCCGACAACGCCACCCCTCAGGGGCGGGCACAGAACCGCCGCATCCAGATCAACCTGATCCCCTACGAACAACCGCCGGTGCGGTAATCATTGACAGCCCAAACAGGGCTACCGTATAACCAACACAGCAAAAGCAGACTGCGCCCAGACAAGGGAAGAGGGGTGTAACTCCCCCGCGGACCCGCCGCTGTAAGCGATGACAAAGGACCATTTAATGCCACTGCGCACAAAAAGATGCGCGGGAAGGCGGTCCGGAGGAAGATTCGCGAGCCAGAAAACCTGTCGGACGCTTCAGACATATCGACTCCCCGGGCTTCGGGAGGCGATCGTTACAAAGCAATCACACAACGGATGAAGCCCGCAAACCAGATTTTTGCGGGCTTTTGCTGTATAACAACGGAAGCAACCCTCAGTGAGCACCTCCAAAGTACGCCACATACTGACAGCCCTGCTGTCCTGTCTCCTGTTCAGCAGCGGAGGGCACGCCATGCTTTCAGAGAAAACTGCAATCGTTGTCGCCTCGTTCGGGACCAGCTATCCATCCGCCGTCGATTCTCTGCTGGCCATTGTTGACGACATCGAAACGACATATCCGGGCACACCGGTCCAGATGGCCTTCACCTCCAATATCATCCGTAAGAAATGGCATGGTCGCGCCGCTGACCAAGCCTACCGAACTGCACACCCGGAGGTGCCTGATTATTTCTACCAGATCAAAAACGTGCTCGGAACCCTGGCAGATTTTCAGGATCAGGGCTACAAAACCATCGTGGTTCAACCGACCCATCTGACCAATGGTGAAGAATATCTAGATCTGCAGTCCTACATCAACGGACTGCTCTCCATCCAGACAATCAAGGACCGCTGGCGCCCCTTCAATTACATCGCCCTCGGCAGACCGCTGATGGGCCTCGGGAGCCCTGTCGTCACAAACGAAACCGATCTGCAAAAGCTCGCAGCAGCGCTCCAAGAAGATGTCGCCCTTGCAAAGCAGCAGCAGGCAGCCCTGATCTACATGGGACACGGTAACGAGCACCTGTCGACCGGTCTCTATACAGCCTTTGAGCGAGTAATGAATGTCCGCTATCCACAGATCACCACGCTGGTGGGCCTGGTCGAAGGACACCCCGACTTTACCGATGTGGTCGCAAAGCTCCACCAACTCCCGCCCAAAAAGGTCATCCTCAAACCGCTGATGGTTGTCGCCGGCGATCATGCCAGTAACGATATGGCGGGTGATGAGCCGGATTCCTGGGCATCGCAACTGCGTTCTGCCGGATTTGACGTCACACCCATCATGCATGGACTGGGCGACAATGCCGCGGTCCGCACCCTGTTTGTCGACCACCTGCAGGATGCTGCCACGGAGGCCGGGATTGAGCTGCGCTGACGCCTTAAGCTGTAACAACCGACGCTGCGAGATCGAAGTCTCCAGTCTCAGCCGATCGTTCGGCAACACCGTTGCGGTGGACGATATCAGCTTCAATGTCGGACGCGGGGAGCTGTTCGCCTTTCTTGGCCCTAACGGCGCCGGCAAGACCACCACCATCAACATGCTCATTGGCCTACTGATACCGGACAGCGGCGAGGTCCGTTATCACGGTCAACAGTTCGACCCCAAACAACTCGCGGTCAAGCGCCTGATCGGTGTCGTCCCGCAACACAACAACCTCGACCGCGAACTGACCGCCGCCGAAAACCTGCTGATCCACGGCCGCCTGTTCGGCATGAGCGGCAAACAGTTGCACCAACGGATCGATACCTGTCTCGCATTTGCCGACCTGACCGCAAAACGGGACACCCCAACCGCAAAGCTCTCAGGAGGCATGAAGCGCAAGCTGGTGATCGCCCGCGCCCTGCTCCACCAACCGGAGATCCTCTTTCTCGACGAACCGACCGTCGGTCTCGACCCACACAGCCGCCGCAAAATGTGGGCTTTTCTAAGGCGCATCAACAAAGAGCAGAAGTGCACAGTGTTTCTCACCACGCACTATATCGAAGAGGCGGAAGCCTTAGCGGATCGGGTCCTGATCATCGATCAGGCCAGAGTTATCGCCGAAGGCTCACCGCAACAGCTCAAACAATCCGCAGGAAACGTCGTCCTCGACATCTATCGTGACGACGATATCTGCAATGAATTCTTTGCTGATCGTCCGGCAGCCCTGCAGAGGCTGGAACAACTCGACACCTCGGTGCGCATCCGTGAAACCACCCTCGAAGACGTTTTTCTACAACTGACCGGCAAAAGACTCGAACCATGATACTGGCCGGTGTGCGTGGCATCTACCTGCGCGAAATCCTGATCTTACGGCGCAAGCTGATTAAAACCCTGATGGCCGCAGCCATCTCTCCGGCGCTATTTCTCCTCGCGTTCGGTTACGGGGTCGGCCGCGGTACCCAGATCAGCGGAGTCGATTATCTGGCGTTCCTGCTGCCCGGCCTGCTGACCATGAGCAGCATGAATCAAGCGTACAGCATCGCAACCGAGATCAATATCTCCCGCTTTTACTTCAAGGTGTTTGAAGAATATCTGCTGGCCCCGATCCAGCGCTGGGAGATCATCATCGGAGAGACCTGCTACGGCATCACCAAAGGGCTCATCCCCGTCCTGATTATCGGTCTATACAGCCTGCTGACCGGAGTCACCCTGAGCTTCGGTCCACTGTTTCTGGTAGCGCTGTTACTGCATCTGACGATCTTTGCCCTGCTCGGTTTCATCGCCGCGATGATCGTCAAGAGCCACAGCGATCAGGCCACAATCAATGCCTTTTTGATTACGCCGATGATGTTTCTGTCCGGCACGTTTTTTCCTGTCGAGCAGATGCCTATGGCGATCCGCGCAGTCGCCAGCATCTTCCCCCTGACCTATTCAACACAACTGATCCGCGCAGCCCTGACACCGGGAGCCGAGGTCAACCTTGCTCTGCTTGGCACGTTGACAGTCATAGCGATGGTACTGTTTCTGATCGCCAAACAGATCGTCGCCAGGGTGGAGTTATGAAGAAACTTCTGGTGGGCCTGTTTCTGCTGACCCTGGGAGCGTCCTGCCTGATCGGCGCTACGGCGATCAATCCCTTTGCGGCCAGTCCGATCGAGCGGGACATCCTGCTTTCACTGCGGCTGCCACGGGTGCTGTTCTCCGCGGTGATCGGTGCCATGCTCGGCCTGTCGGGCAGCGTGTACCAACTCACCCTGAAGAACCCGCTGGCCGACAGCTTCACTACCGGCGCCGCCAGCTCATCAGCATTGGGCGCTGTACTGGCGATCGCCTTTGGCTTGCCAGTCGCACTGGTCCCAATCGCCGCCCTCGGCACAGGACTGATCGGCCTGATAACGGTCTACCGACTGTCGAAAACCAACAACGTCATCAATCCGGTTACCATGATTCTGGCCGGAGTGGTGATGAATATCATCGCCTCTTCGGTGATCAGCTTCGCCAAGTATTTCTTTGAAGATGCGCTCTCGTCCATCGTCTTCTGGCTGATGGGCGGCTTTTTCGTTGTCGACTGGAGCAAACTGCTGCTGTGTGCTGCAGTCCTGCTGATCTCGTATCTACTATTCACCGGACGTGCGCTACACCTCAACATGCTTGCCCTTGATGAACATTCTGCACAGACCCTCGGCGTCAACGTCAACAGATTACGCAGTATTGCCTTTGTCATCGCGACTGCGCTGGTGGCTGTGGCCGTCAGTCACACCGGGGTCATCGGCTTTGTCGGCCTGATCGTTCCGCACGTGGCGCGCGGCCTGTTTGGCAGTGACATGAAGCAGAACCTGTTCTTTTCATCCCTGCTCGGCGCACTGCTGCTGGTTCTGGCCGATGCCGTATCACGCAGCATCATTCCCGGTGGCGCAGAGCTACCGGTTGGTATTATCACCGCGCTGCTCGGAGGCGTGTTCTTTCTCTACCTGCTGAGAACCCGGCGCGAAAGGTTCTGGCATGGCTGAACTGCGGGTTTCTAAACTGCACTTTAAGCGCGGCACCTTTTGCCTGGCATTAGACGACATAACCATCGTCCAAGGCGAAAAAGTTGCAATCCTCGGCGAAAACGGCAGCGGCAAGAGTACCCTGCTGCAGCTCCTTTGCGGACTGCTGAGTGGCCATGGCCGTATCAGCTATGACGGACGCATCCTGAAAAACATCCCGGTTGCCGAACGCGCACTCCTGTTTGCGCTGCTCACCCAGACATCAGAGGTCATCTTTCCGTTCAGCGTTGAAGAAGTCGTCCGCTTTGGACGTTTCCCCCATGCGCAGGGCAACAATTTTTCAGACGAGGACGATGAACTGACAGAACACCACCTGAACATGCTCGACCTGAGCGCCCTGCGTGACCGCCATTTCAGCCAACTGTCCGGCGGAGAGCAGCGGCGCGTCATGCTGGCCCGAGTCCTCAATCAGAAGGCACCGATCATCTACCTGGATGAACCGAACGCCAGCCTCGACATCCGCCACACCCTCGATATCTTTGAGCTGCTGACCAGCAGAGAGGAGACCGTCATCGCCCCGGTTCATGATATCAACCTGGCAGAGCGTTTTTTTGACCGTTTCCTGCTGCTGAAACGAGGAACGCTGCTCGCCGACGTAAAACGGGATCAACTAACCCCGGAACTGCTCACGGAGACCTATGATGTCCAGGTTGCTTGCGGCGCTGCTGCTTTTACTTTTCAGCACCAGTAGTTTCGCTGCGCAGCGGATCGTTGTGCTCGCTCCGGCTGCCGCCGATATTATTGAAAAACTGGATGCGGGTGTTCTGGTGGTCGGTAAAACCCGCAATGTTGAGGAATTCCCGCGGGCACAGAAAGTCGGCTCGCATATCCGGCCCAACCTGGAGATCATCCGCGCCCTTGATCCCGACCTGCTGATTATCTCTTCCAACAGATTCTTTTCTGCGGAGATGGCGGGACAGATCGACGCGCAGCTATTTCACTATGCACCCGACAGCCTCAACGACATTCTTCAGCAGATCAACGACCTGGCAGCGCTCCTCGAAAGAACCGAACAGGCCCGGACACTGATCGCAGCACAGCGTCGAAAACTCTCGCAACTGCAACCGATAGAAAAACCGCCCGCTGTGATCTATGAAATCACCGAAGCCCCCCTGACCATCGCGGGCAATAACAATATCCTTGCCGACCTGATCAACACGGCAGGGGGCCGGCTCATCAGCGTCGGTAGCCGCAAGATGCTCCGTTTTAATCCCGAAGCGGTTCTCAGCTCTCAGCCCGATGTCTATATCTGGCAAGTGGGGCCGATGAACCAGCACCCGACACCACCAGCTGAACGCGCCCTCTACCATCTGCTCGATGCCGATTTTCTGAAGGTCGATCAACTTCAGTACTCACGCGCCAACACCCGCAGTTTCGATAATGCGCTGACCCTGAACCGTTATTTCAGAGAAAGACAATGAACCTATGAACGCTCTCCCCGGACATTTTTACGCAGTCGGTATCGGCCCGGGATCACCCGACCTGCTGACCGTTCGCGCGGTAAAAATCATCGAATCGGCCGACATTATCCTCACGCCGCAGGCAAAAGGCAGCAATCGCTCTCTGGCACTCCACGCCATCGAGCCCTACCTGAGGTCACAGGAGATCCTGACCGTCAACTATCCCATGCAGCGAAACGGTCATGACACCCGCGAGCGCTGGAACAGCATAGCTGTAGAGATCTTAAACAAACTGCAGCAGGGCGTATCAGTTGCGATGGTCACCATCGGAGACCCTCTGATTTTTGCAACGACCAGCTATATGATCTCCGGTCTGAGTACAGCCCTGCCATCCGAAAACATCCACCTTATCCCTGGCATCAGCGCCTTCCAGATCGGCGCCAGCCGTTTCCACGATCCGCTCACCCTGCAGGAAGACCGACTGACATTGATGTCGGCCACCGACTTGACCGCAGTAGAGAATGCTCTTAACCATTGTGAGACACTGGTCCTCTATAAAGCGGCCAGTGTTATTGATGAGTTACTGGAAATACTAAAAAAACGCGGTTTACTGCCCACAACAAAGCTTGTCAGTTGCGCAGAACAGGGAGAGGGGGAGCTGATTTTAAACGGACTAGAAAACGGCATACCTGAAGATCTGAGCTATATGACCACACTCATTATCAGACTTGGCGAAAAACAGTGGACGTAACTCACCACAAACAGATTCAATTCTTTCATGGAATCCGACGTGTTGGCTTCCGCAGCAGATAAACCGTGACGCCCGTACCAACCACCACGAGACCCCCCTTCGCCCAGAGCAGCGAAATAAACAGGATCGAAACTGTGATCGACAGCCAGATCAGTCCAATCGCGGCCACCTTAGCCCGCAGCGGGATCCCCCGGCCATCCAGATAACAGCGAACGGTCGGGCCAAGGTGCGGATGATCGAGCAACCAGCGATGAAACCGCTCCGAGCTGCGTGCAAAACAGGCCGCGGCCAGAAGAAGCAGCGGAACCGTCGGCAACAACGGCACAAAAATTCCGAGCACGCCCAGGCCAACACAGCCAAAGCCAACGCCCATCAGGGCAACATGTAGCAACTTCGTAGTCAGAACGTTTCGCCTTTTATCGATTCAGATTGCCACGTTTCCCAAGTGTCCGAACCCAGTGATAGCAGAAGACCAATCGACATTCCACATCATTCGCCACAGACCCCCGGCGACTACCGGACAATAAAAAAACCGGCAACTGACAGATCAGCTACCGGTTCTATTCGTTCATAAAAACAAAGGACAGCTACGCGATGCGCGCCAACTCCTGGCCATTCACGACCTGCTCACCTTCAGCGACCTCAATATGGGTCAGCTTACCGGACGCGGGCGCCGCAACCGGGACCTCCATCTTCATCGCCTCGAGAATCAGGATCGAATCCCCTTCGTTCACCGTATCGCCAACATTCTTCACGATTTTCCACACCGCACCAGGCATTTGAGCATTCACCGATGTTCCACCCGAGGCGGCGGCATCGACAGCCTGTGGGCTGTGAACACCATGCTCGTCGCGACGGATGTCCGTTGAAAAGACCTTGCCATTGACGGTGACCTTTCCACCAGTCAAAGACATCTGGTAATCGGTGCCGTCGACGGTGACAACATAATCGCCATGATCAGCGGTCTCACCGATAGCATGCTCTTTTTCCTTATCGACCTTACGGACACCGATCTCACCGTCGCCCTTGAGAAATTTGATCCCCTTCTCACGGCAGGTCGCGACAATAAAGATGTTCTCTTTAGTTTCTTCGAGACCTTCCTTACGGAGCATATCCAGCGCATGCGCAACGCTTTTGGTAGGATCAGCGTCGTTGATCTCAAGAGGAGGCAGGGTGGTCGGCGGCAGCCCCAACTGCTGCTCGGCGATCTTCATAATTTCCGAATCTGCAGGCAGAGGAGTCTTGCCGAAATAGCCGAGGATCATCTTACCATACGGCTCAGCAATCCGCTCCCAAGGGCCGAACATGACATTATTGAAAGCCTGCTGGAAATAAAACTGGGAAACGGGCGTAACCGATGCACCGAAACCGCCCTTACGCACGCACTCGCTCATCGCTTTGATCATCTCTGGATACTTGTCCATGATGCCGTTGTCACGCAGCATCTGGGTATTAGCCGTCAAAGCGCCACCCGGCATCGGGCTCCACGGAATCAGAGGTTCTACAGCGGTAGCCTCCGGAGGCATAAAGTAATCCTGCATACAGTCCTTGAACACATCTGACGCTTCACGGACCTTATCGATATCAACATCAAGATCGAACCGCGAACCGCGCAGGGCATGCCACATCACCAGTACGTCGGTCTGGCAGGTTCCACCGGAGCAGGGGGCCAGAGAAAGGTCGATAGTGTCTGCACCCGCTTCAAGAGCAGCCATATAAGCAGCAACACCGGTTCCGGCCGTTTCATGGGTGTGAAAATGAATATCCGTCTCGCCTGGCAGCATCCGGCGGGCTCTCTTGATCGACTCATACACGCTCGAAGGTGATGCGGTGCCGGACGCATCTTTAAAACAGATCGAGCTATAAGGGATATCCGAATCGATGATCTGCTGAAGCACCGATTCGTAATAATCGGGATCGTGAGAACCGGTACAGCCCGGAGGGAGTTCCATCATACTGACACAGATCTGGTGATTGAGACCTGCCTCAGCAATACATTTGCCGCTGTAATTCAGATTATTGAGATCGTTAAGAGCATCAAAGTTGCGGATCGTGCTGATGCCGTGCTTTTTGAACAGCTCGGCGTGCATCTTGATGACTTCACTCGACTGCGACTCAAGGCCAACGACATTGGTTCCACGCGCCAAAGTCTGCAATTGAGCATCCGGCCCGGCGACCTCGCGAAAACGATCCATCATGTCAAAGGCATCTTCTTTACAGTAGAAGTAGAGCGACTGAAAACGTGCGCCGCCACCAGCCTCAAGATAGTTGATTCCTGCGTGTCTGGCTGCTTCTACAGCAGGCATAAAGTCTTCGGTGTAAGCACGTGCGCCGTAGGCAGACTGCAGTCCATCTCGAAATGCGGTGCACATGAATTTTACTTTTTTGCTCATAACGCTTTCCTCTGTCTCCCAAAAAACAAACTGTAAAAATGATCCCAGCGTCACGCCCACCCTGCCGAGCCAAACAGCAGTTCAGCAAGCGGGCAGATCAGGGGACGCTCTAAAGCACCAGAACCGACCACAGGATACCAGCGGCGATGGCGGAGCCGAGGACACCCGCAACATTCGGTGCCATGGCGTGCATCAGCAGAAAATTCTGCGGATCCTCCTTCATACCAACCATCTGAACCACCCGCGCCGAATCGGGAACAGCAGAAACCCCGGCGGCACCGACCAACGGATTGATCTTATCCTTGAGAAAAAGATTCATAAACTTGGCGAACAGGACCCCACCGGCCGTTGCAATACAGAACGACAGAGCACCCAAACCGAAAATGAGCAGCGATTGCGGTGTCAGGAAGGTTTGCGCCTGCGTACTGGCCCCCACCGAAAAACCGAGCAGAATCGTAACGATATCGATCATAGCGTTTCTGGCTGTGTTCGCGAGGCGCTCCGTGACACAACTCTCTTTCAGCAGGTTACCGAAGAACAGCATGCCGACCAGGACAATCGCACCCGGCGCGATCAGGCAGGCAATCAGAAATCCGACGATCGGGAAGATAATCTTCTCGCGCTGAGACACCGTGCGCGGTGCCTTCATGCGGATCAAGCGCTCTTCGCGTGTGGTCAGCAGTTTCATAATCGGCGGCTGAATGACCGGAACCAGCGCCATGTACGAATAGGCTGCGATGGCAATAGATCCCAGCAGGTGTGGTGCCAGTTTCGCAGAGAGGAAGATTGCCGTTGGCCCGTCAGCACCACCGATAATTCCGATCGCGCCGGATTCTGCTGGATTAAATCCGAGATAGAGCGCACCAATAAAAGTCAGAAAAATTCCGACCTGAGCCGCAGCACCCAGCAAAACTAACTTGGGGTTCGACAACATGGTCGAAAAATCGGTCATAGCGCCGATCCCCAGGAAGATCAGCGGCGGGAACAATCCCTGACTGACACCGAAATAGATCATACTGAGGACGCTGCCTTCATCGTAAACACTGAGCGCCATTCCCGCGACCGAAGGGATATTGCCAACAATCATGCCGAACCCGATCGGAACCAGCAGAAGCGGCTCGTAATCTTTACGGATTGCCAGCGTAATAAAAACGATGCCGATAACAATCATCAGAAGGTTTTCCCACGCCATGGTGGCAAAAGCCGTCGTCGATAAAAAATTCAGGAAATAATTCACCTACATATCCTTACGTTATTTCAGTTCTGGTGGTTTCGCGTTGAAGGTCTTTGTGAAGAAACTTTATTCGGCGGGCAGAGTTTCAGCGTGTTTTCGGAACAGGGCATAGCCGATAGCAGCCAGAACCTGTTCATGATCTGCAGGACGACTAGGTACAGCCTCATGATGGTGATGCTCTTCGGGGAGAATTTTGTCAAAGAGAGGTAACAATTTGGGGAGCGCTGCGATAAAGAGTGCGATAACGGTCAGCGCGGAAAAAACAATAAGCATGCCCATGACTGAAATGATAACGCCGTTTGCATCGACAACATTCTGCAGACTGAAAGCAAAGTGATTCATGACAACTCCTGACTTCAAATATCATATTTGGGATAAATTGAGATCCAAAGACTATCAGTCAGAGCGCCAATCAGTCAATAAAAAAAACGGCATTCTATAATTACAGGCCAACATATTTCACATTATTAAGCCTCACAAAAAAGATTTAGTCGTTTTAAATTATTTATTTAAACTAAAAACAAAGTACTAATTTTTTATTTACGCTATTTTATATGGGCTAGTAAGCAAACAAAACTCACCCAAACTTAAAGATGACTTACTATACCTAAAAGCATAAAACGAACATAGAATCATATACTTTTACAATTCAGCAATAAAGCAGAAAAACAAACCAGCAAAACATTATTATGACAAAAAAGCTTACAAGCTAAACCAAAACCACAAAAACAACCGATAGCGGTAGAAACAAATCCAGAAACGAAAAATCAACCACAACACTGTCACACCTAGACAGAAGGGCCGTAAAAAGCATAGAACTGCGTGCTATTTCCCCTTAAGAAAAACCGAAACAGAAACAAAACCAGCCGCCCTGCACGAGATGACGTCCGACGCTGTCGGAGCACCCGTCGCGCAGAATCAGTTTTTTGACCAGGGAGAAATAACAGGTTAAGAACGCACCACAATGGATACCGGGATGTGCAGAACACACATAAAAGACAGGTACGGATACAGGGCCAGCCCCCTTCCGTCCCTATTTGAAACGCTCGGCACATATCGGAATGAGAGTCACATCAACCGAAAGCCGGCACGATGAAGGGCATAGCTGTTGGCTGTCGCGTTCCGTACCGGAAGAGGAACAATCACGGTGCACCGCACGCACCAGATCCAGAGAGTCTAATAAGAACTTGGTCGACCAGGGACCGGTCGGACTGACAGCAGAGCGGGCCAGAAGTCCCTGGCCCACGCCAGCGTCGAGAAGAGTGATGTCTATTCTGTCAAGGACAGCGGACAGGATACTACAGGAGATGTTTATTTTTCGGCTTTTTCCGCTGCAGCTTTGCACTGAGCGACCACATCCTTTAACCAGGCGATCTCATCCGGAGCAAACTGTTTGACGTAGTCCGTCCCCACATTCATCGCCCAGAACAGTCCATCGGTCGACATCTCGGCCAACAGATGGCCGGGAAGCTGAACGCAGGGAGCCTGGTCCTCCGCCCAACCCTTCAAGCGGTCGTGCCCATCGAAAAACACCAGGTAATCGGTTTCTTCAGATTCGATGATCATCGGAACTTCGGTCTTTTCAGCCTCTTTCCCCTCTTCTGTACTGATCATCTCGTTGACGGTCGGGACAAAAAAGACCGTATTGAGAAACAGGTCATAAAAAGCGGACTGCAGAGGCTGGCTATTCGGTTTTTCGCGCAAAGCGACAAGAGCCTTGTCGAGCTCGGTCATATTCGTGTCCTTTTTCGTTGGGTTTCTACAGGCCGAGGTAGGCCTTACGAACGTCGTCGTTCTCCAGCAATCTGTCAGCATCATCCACCAGCGTTATCGCGCCGTTCTCCATGACATAGCCGCGATCAGCCAACTTGAGGGCCTGATTAGCGTTCTGCTCAACAAGAAAGATCGTCGTGTTGCTCTCCTTATTGATCTGCTTGATGATGTCGAAAATCTGCTTGATAATCAGCGGTGCAAGTCCCAGGGACGGCTCATCGAGCAGCAGGACACGCGGCCGGGCCATCAGGGCCCGGGAGATGGCCAGCATCTGCTGCTCACCGCCGGACAGGGTGCCGCCGAGCTGGTTTTTCCGTTTTTCGAGAATCGGGAACAGGGTCATCACGTAGTTGAGATCCTGCTGAACCAGTTGTTTATTGGTCCGAAGAAAGGCTCCCATCTCCAGATTTTCGAACACAGTCATATCAGGGAAGATCCGCCGCCCTTCGGGAACCTGTACGATCCCCTGTTGTACAATCTTTTCAGCACTGAGCCCGGTGATAGAATCTCCGTCGAGGGTGATATCACCGGTACGGGGCGGCGTGATCCCACAGATCGACATCAGAGTGGTGGTCTTGCCGGCACCGTTGGCACCGATCAGGGTCACAATTTCCCCCTCTTTGACCTCCAGGGAGACGTCCTTGAGCGCCTGGATGTTACCGTAGTAGGTTTGGATATTGTTGATTTTAAGCATCGGTCTCCTCCCCCAGGTACGCTTCGATAACTTTCGGATTATCCTTGATCTGCTGCGGGCTACCTTCCGCGATTTTCTTACCATATTCCATCACGTAGATCGGATTGGAAATGTTCATCACCAGCTTCATGTCGTGTTCGATCAGCAGGATGGCGATCCGGTCTTGTTCACTGATCTTACAGATCAGTTGATCCAGCTCAGCGGTCTCTTGTGGATTCATCCCGGCGGCGGGTTCATCGAGCAGCAGCAGAAACGGGTCGGTCGCCATCGCTCGTGCGATCTCCAGGCGACGCTGGGCACCATAGGGGAGATTCTTGGCAAATTCATTAGCAAAATCGGCCAGGCCAACCTTTTTCAGCAGCTGATAACTGACCTCGACGATTTCCTGTTCCTCCTGGCGGACCCCCTTGCTGCGGAGAATCGAACGGAAGATCCCCGATTTTGTCCGACAGTGCCGCCCGATCATGACGTTTTCCAGCACCGTCATATCCGCAAACAGGCGGATATTCTGAAAGGTGCGCGCCAGCCCCATCTCGGTAACCCTGTTCGGCTTGAGCCCGTTGAGACGGCGGGTATCGAGCCCCTTCGGGTGCAACAGGATATCCCCCTTGGTCGGAGTGTAGATTCCGGTCACGCAGTTAAAAAAGGTCGTCTTGCCCGCGCCATTGGGACCGATCAGCGCGGCGATCTCCCCCTCGCAGACATCCAAAGAAACACTGTCGACGGCGCGCAGGCCACCGAAGTCCATCGTCAGCCCTTTGACCTCAAGTAATTTATGTTTTTCAGCCATTATCCGTCTCTTCCCTTAGACCCTTATATTCGTACTTGGTGCGGATATTACTGATAATCCCCTGGGGACGGAAGATCATCATCAGCACCATCGCCGCACCGAACGCCAGCATCCGATACTCGGAAAACGCTCGCATGTACTCCGGCAGAAGGATCAGAATAAACGCGCCAAGAATCACCCCGAGGATCGACCCCATACCGCCGAGGACAACAATCGACAGAATGATCGCTGACTCCATAAAGGTAAAGCTGGCCGGATTGATAAAGGTGGTCTTGGCCGCAAACAGGACACCGACCATACCGGCCCAAAACGCCCCGAGAGCATAGGCCGACAGCTTGGTGCGCGCCATATCGATCCCCATCGCGACACAGGCAATTTCATCTTCACGCAGAGCGATCCACGCCCGACCGATTCGGCTGTTCCGCAAACGGTTGGTGATCAAAATCGTAAAGACCACCAGCGCGATCATGATGTAGTAAATGTACAGGGTCGAGCCGTCGATGTTCATATCGATGCCGAACAGTCCCGGCTTGTCGATATTGGCGATGCCGCTTGGGCCGAAAGTGAAGTCGCTCCAGTTTTCGAGAACGACCTTGAAGATCATCCCGAAACCGAGGGTGACGATCGCCAGATAATCACCGCGCAGACGCAGAATAGGAAAACCGAGAACCACGCCGAACAGACAGCTGAGGATGCCGCCCACCGGTAGGATGGCCCAGAAACCGAGATCAAAGTGGTGATTGAGAAGCGCATAAGAATAAGCACCGACCCCGAAAAAAGCGACATAACCGAGATCGAGCAGACCCGCCAAACCGACACTGATGTTCAAACCGAGCCCGAGGACGACATAAATCAGCGCTGAGATCATGATGGTGTTCTGATACGTATCGAACACCAGAGGAAAGATCAGCGCCAGAACAAGCAGCACGCCCATCGCCCGGTAACGAAACCCCATATCTTCGAGGAGGACCTGCACCCGACCCTGTTGCTGACCGCTCTCTTCACTCTTGTTGCGGGCCTGTTTTCTGGCGAGCATATACCGCCATGCATAGGAAAGGACAAAGCTGGCCACCGCGACCCAGAGCATGTTCATCCAGCGCCACTCAACGATACGATCAGCGGTATTAACTCGCACCGCCATCAGCGGAAAGGTCAGAAAGACGAACCAGATCGATACCAGAATCGACTGTTTAAACCCCTGCATAATATCCGCCCCCTATACTTTCTGCTTGCGGGCTTTGCCAAGGAGACCGGCAGGCCGCAGGATCAGAATCAGAACCAACAAACCGAAGGCGAACACATCTTCATAATCACTCGACACATACCCGGCGGCAAAGCTCTCGGTCCAACCGAGGACCAAACCGCCAAGCACCGCGCCGGGAACTGAGCCAATACCGCCCAGGACAGCAGCAGTGAAAGCCTTTACGCCCGCGAGAAAACCGATATAAAAGTTGACCTGCCCGATATAGGAGGCCACCAGCACCCCGCCGATCGCGGCTAACGCCGAGCCGATAACAAAAGTCAGCGAAATAATCCGATCGACGTTAATACCAACCAGCCGCGCCATACTCATATCCTGCTGGGTAGCGCGCATCGCCTTGCCGATCTTGGTCTTCTTGATCAACAACGTCAGCAGGATCATGGTGATGACGGTGGTCATGAGAATCACAAGCTCGGATGAACCGACGATGTGGGCGACCGGCTCCATGAATGCAAATTCGGGAATCAGACTCGGAAAAGGGAGAAAGTCAGGCGTCTGTGCCAGAAGCACGTAGTTCTGTAAAAAGATCGACATACCGATGGCGCTGATCAGCTGAGACAGCCGTGGTGCACCACGTAACGGTCGATAGGCGATCTTTTCCAGCGTATAGCCATAGGCGCTGGCATAAATAATTGCGGCAATGGCAGCCAGAACCAACACAGAAATGCCGGCAAATCCATAGATAGTACAGATCCCAGCAACGATCAACGCCACAAACGCTCCGATCATATAGATCTCGCCGTGAGCAAAGTTAATCAACTGAATGATGCCGTACACCATGGTATAGCCCAGCGCAATCAGCGCATAGATACTGCCACGCGTCAAGCCACCCAGAAAAAGTTCGAGAAAATAATCCATAAGCCGACTACCAGACTGAAAAGAGTAAGATCAGAGTCCAACGCGGGCACAGCCGCCCGCTATACACACTATAAGCAGGAGTTTAGTGTGCAATTTTTTTGCCGCCAATACGACTTCAGGGGACCAGCGCGCCGCCGGTCCCCTGAAAAGATTCGTGTCTGCAGCGTCCCGAATCTCAGGTTTTCCGCCGCATTTCACACAAAAGGGCTACTTCAGCTCTTTGAAGTTGCCGTTTTCAACCTGATAAACCGAAAAGCCAACACCTTCGGCGTCACCCCTGTCATCGAACTTGATTGTTCCAACCGGGGTCTCAACGTACTTGGTCTGCAGCGCCTTGACGACCGCATCATAATCGGTGCTGCCTGCCTGCTCGATCGCGTTGAGCAAAGCCAGAGCCGCAGAGTACCCTTCCTGGAAGAACGCGCCGGGATCTGTGCCGTATTCCGTTTTGAACTCAGATGTAGCGGTAGCATTGAGAGGAATACTGGACAGATCACGGGGACCGGTCATGTACGCCCCTTCAGCAGCCACACCGGCAACCTTGACGAAACTGTCATCCTTGACACCATCATCAGAAATAAAGGCGACCTTCAGGCGCTTGCGCTTCATCGAGCTGACCAACTTGGAGGCCTCGGGGTGATAGCCGCCGAACACCAGAGCTTCGGCTTTGTCACGACGGATTTTACCAACGATGGAGTCGTAGTTGATAGCACCGGGGGTAATCCCTTCAAAAAGGACCACTTCGGCCTTGCCAGATTCTTCGATGAATTTTTTGGCAAACTCGGCGAAGCCTTTGCCGTAATCGCCCTTATCGTGAAGAACGGCAATCTTTTTAACTCCGAGGGTATTGATAGCGAAGTCGACAGCCATCTTGGCCTGCATATCGTCAGAAGCGATCGTCCGGAAGAAGTTGGGATAGTCGCCACTCTGGGTCAGAGGCGGATTGGTCGCTGAGGGGGACATCACCGGGACCTTGGCATCCTTGTAGATCCCGAGAGCCGCCTTGGTGGCACCAGAACAGATGTGACCGAGAACAACGTCGGCACCCTCAGTGACCAGTTTGGTCGCGGTATTGGTTGCAATTTCCGGCTTGCACTGATCGTCCTGAATCAGCAGCTCGACCTGCTTGCCGAGGACACCACCGGTCGCATTGATCTTTTTAACCACCAGTTGGGCGGCCTTCATGGCGGGGATACCGTAGGGGGCCAGATCTCCACTATGGGGACCGGCCACACCGAGCTTAATCGTATCAGCGGCGAAACCACCAGTTGCAACCCCGAGAACCAGGGTCACGGCTGTCAAAAGTGCGTGAATTCTTTTCATGAAAAAACCTCCGTCAATAATTTTAGAGCTGGCAAAAAACGGTGTTTGACATACCTGTTAAGGTATAGTGCAAAGCCCCTCAAAGGGTCAAGATCCAAAGCTTTTTTAAGACAAAAACTCGACAAAAGCAGTCGCCATGCGGCCATTCTCAGCCACAATTGGCGCATTTGAACCACAAAAGCGAGTCCCCGCCTTCTACCCTGCCGATGAACGGGAGGCAAATTGCCTGCGAAGGGCTTCCCACATGGCGGGCAGATCCAAAACAGCCATCAGGTCTGCAAGGGAATCGTCACAGGTACTACGCGTTGCCAACAGATCCATACGCGCACCAGGCATGCGCGCAACGGAGCGGTTCAGATCCGCGGTGGTCTGCATCGTGGGCGCCCCCTCATGGAAGAATCCGAGAGACTCCCCCTCACGATAAAACACCAGTACCGTCGCCTTATCTGTGTACACACGCAGGCAACCGGTCAACCGTGTCTTGCGGATCGTATCGAGCAACGACTGAATATCGACATCTTCTAGCTCAAGCCCCTGATAGACATAATCACCATACAGAACATCATACAGTGCCATGACCAGTTCAGAGTCGACTCGGTAGATATTCAGTACGCTATGACCCTGAAGCGCCACACCAAAAATGTCTTCCAGCCCTTCATTTCCAGTGGTCCGTTTGCCGCTGCTGCGCGATTGATAGAGGGCACTCACCAGCCGGCCGTTCTCAAAGACGATGATCCCCACCCCCGCCTTGGCATCGAAACGTAAATAACCAGAGAACCCGCCACTGCCCAGTTTTTGCATCGCCTCCGGCAAGTTAACCCGCGCCGGGTTGATCTTTTCTTTTACGGGAACGCCCCGTGGGAGATGGATCATCGCAGCCTCTTCAGCAGAATTGTCTCGAATGCAAACTGACTACAGTTAAAGCCAGTCGATTCAGGTTGTCAATCTCTTGCCATCAATAAAAAGATGGTTTTCTCCTCCAGAGCTACAGGCGATGCAGCTCTCGTATATCATCGCGCCACGTCACGGCAAACCGGCGGCGGGCTGCAGGGGATAACAGTTCCGCCACGGTGCCACACGCGGACACCAGCAGAAAACCGGGGCGCTGTTCGTTCAGTTCCAGCCCGGTCACCGTACGCAGCAGCGGTGGCCACAACGAAGTCTCGTCAGGACAAACGGTTCGCTGTTCTCCGAAAAGACCATCCGTGCCCGGCACCGATAAACGCAGCGCAACCCGTCGCCCCTCACCCTCGACTCCGGTCTCTATCAAGAGAGAAGCGTCACGAGACCAGAATTCAGCAATTCCTGAGCCCTTCAGCAACACGGCAAGACAGTCCGGGTGGAGCAGAACACGGCGCCGCCAGGGCCTGGACTCGAGATAATAGGCATCGGGTCCGGCGACAAACCCTCCGCAGAGCGGACAGGCCATCACAACGCGCCGCGCCCGCTGAGGGAGAAGGCCATCATCAATCATTCTCTGTTTGCGGCAGGATTCCTCAGGGCCGACAGCGACCCGGGACAGCACAAACTCGGCAAGACTGCGGAAGATATCGCCGGTCGCCGTATTGTGAAGCCGGGTCAGGATGGAACGCCCCTCGCCATCAGCCTTCCGGTAAATATTCACATCATCCGGCAGAACAGAATCGGTGACAGACTGACCACACTCATCGGCGATCAGTCGCAGCAACTGGCAGCCCGCCGCGGTGGCAGATTCAGAAGCGCTGAACGTGCTGGGCAGCAGCCAGATCCTCTGATCATTCCCGCCACCTTCCTGCACGGAACGACGCAGTTCTCTCATGCGTAAAAAATCCTTGCGCTGCACACAGGGAACAAGGACCAGATCCGCCGCCCACAGTGCAGCATGCCGCATATCAGATGGGTCTGCTCCGGCATCGATCAACAACAGGCCTGTCAGATTTGTTTCCGCAAGTCGGATCCTGAGCGAAGAAGGGGAAACAGCGGAAGAATGGGCTCTGCACCGTGCGAGATATTCTACCCCGAATTGGCCACAACAGAAGTCAGGTCCTTCAGAATCACCGCTCAGCCATTCATCGATCGAGGGAACCGCACCCTCTCCCAGAGAAAACATGCACGGCGCATCTGTCGCCGGATCACAGGAGAAAAATCGGATCGGCAGATCTTCCCGCAGCGCCTTTAGGTAGACCGCAAGATTAGCCGCCAACGTCGAACAGCCTGTGCCGGAACGTAGGGCGGCAACGGTGACAACAAACAGGCCAGATCCGCGGATCATTCCGTCTCCTGAAGGGATTCCCAACGCTGGTAGGCATCGTCCAACTGTTCTTTGAGCCGTCCATGATCGTTCGTCGCGTCGCGCCACCGCTGCTGATCCTGATAGAATTCAGGGTCGGCCATCAGCTTCTCTAGCGCTGCAATCTGCCCTTCGACCTGCTCGATCTGCGCCTCAACGGCGCTGAGTTCCTTCTGGCGTTTCTGTTCCCTGCGCTGCCGACCCTTTCGTTCGGCGTGGGCCTGCCGACGGGCATCCTTATCGATCGGTGAGTCGGAATCAGAACAGCCCTCGGACTGCAGCTCAACCCGTTGTGTACTGTGGCGGGTATCCCCCTCGCCCTGTTTCGCGCGAAGAAAATCCTCGTAGTTCCCCAGGTAACTCTCGACCCGCCCGTCGCCGACTTCGAGAATACGGGTCGCCAGCGCGTCGACAAAGTAACGGTCGTGGGAAACGAACACAATAGTGCCGGGATAGCGCCTCAGAGAATCGAGCAACACCTGCTTGGACTGCAGATCAAGGTGATTGGTCGGCTCATCCAATAGCAGCAGGTTGGCCGGTCGCAGCAGCAGTTTGGCCAGGGCAAGACGGTTCCGCTCTCCGCCGGACAAGACGGAGACCCGTTTTTCGACGTCATCGCCGGAAAACAGAAAAGCTCCGAGGATATTGCGCAATTTCGGCACCATCAGGATCGGCGCATCGGCGCAGATCTCACTGTAGACATCGCGCGCGGGGTTCAACTCGGAGGCCTGATCTTGTGCAAAATAAGCCAGCTTGAGGTTGTGACCCTCTTCGCGGCTCCCCGCCGAGGGCTCCTCGGTCCCTGCCAGCAGGCGCACCAGTGTCGACTTACCGGCACCGTTCGGGCCGACCAGAGCAATCCGCTCTCCCTGTTCGATCTGCAGATCGACATCTTTGAGCACCTGCAGTTCCCCATAACGCTGTGCGGCGCCTTTGAGCTCCAGCGCTATCCGTCCGGCCTTCGGTGGCGGCGGAAAGGTGAATGCGATCTGCTTTCTTTCCGGCGGCAGATCGATCCGCTCGATCTTCTCCAACTGCTTGATACGACTCTGGACCAGAGACGCCTTGTTGGCCTGATAACGGAACCGCGAGATAAACGCTTCGGTCCGTGCGATCTCTTCATCCTGCTGTTTCTTGGCGGCCTTCAGTGCTGTCACCCGCTCATCACGGGCGCGCACATAGCGGGTATAGTTGCCGGGGTATTCGGTCAGCTTTCCGTTCCAGATCTCGACGATCCGGCCAACAACCTTGTCGAGAAAAAAGCGATCGTGTGATACCAGAACCACCGCGTGAGGATAGGACAACAGATAGTCTTCCAACCAGTCCCGCGCCGGCAGATCGAGGTGGTTGGTCGGCTCGTCGAGCAGCAGCAGGGTCGGCCGCTGCAGCAACAGCTTGGCCAGAGCGATCCGCATCTGCCATCCGCCGGAGAACTGTTCACAGGGTTTGTCAAAATCGTCTGCGCTGAAACCCAAACCGGACAGCACCCTGCCGACTTCCGATTCCATGGTGTAGCCGCCACGGTGCTGGAAAATTTCCTGCAGATCGGCGTAACGGGCCAAATCATCCTGGGTCCCATCGGCGGCAATCCGCTCTTCCAAGAGACGCAGTTCGCTCTCCACCGCAAGCAGCTCCTCAAGGGCGCTGTGAACTTCGGCAAACAGCCCACGGCCACGGTGCGACAAGCCATCCTGCGGAAGGTATCCGAAGGTGGTCGCCTTAGCCGCCTGCACCGTGCCGCCATCGGCCTCCGTCAACCCGGCGAGCAGTTTAAGCAGGGTCGATTTCCCCGCGCCGTTCTCGCCACACAGGCCGATCTTATCGGTCGGATGGATATGCCAGTCGATGCAGTTAAAAATGCGCCGATCGGCAAAATCCTTCACGATCTGTCTCAGCTGTAACATTCTCTGCCAAATCCTCTATCAAAACAAAAGGATGTTTATACCACAAAGGGAGGTTAAGGCGGAACAAGACGCCGAAGAAAAGGCCCCGCACAAAATACGGAGCCTCGGTGAAACGTCTCGGGTTGTCACGCGCCTCAGCCCCCGGCAAGGGCCGAAGCCTGCACATAGTCGCGAATTCGGGCCATGGTGTCGGGGGCCATATCGAGAAACTGCAACCCGACCCCCCGCGGCAGACGGGGGTTTTTCGGCTGCTCCGGATCATTTATCCAGGCAACGCGTGCGTGGCAGGTCAAAGGGGTCTCGCCCTGAAACAGATCAAAATCGACGGTCAGCGGCGTATCGAGAGGCAATATTGTGTCCAGTTCGATGAACATCCCCCCCGGCCCAAGGTTGATGCTGTAGTTTTGCAGGCGCCGGCGGTATTCATCATCAAAATAGACCTTGATCTTCGCTTCTATACGGGCGGCACGCGGGACGGTCATATTCAAACACTGACGGATCTTATTCAAAAAGTTCTGCTGATTGATCGGCTTGACGATGACATCGTCACACTTTGCGGCACGGCAGAGTTTCAGGTCCTCGCCATTGCCGGCCTGAGTGACCATGACAACAGGGATATCCGCAGTTTCCGGATTTTCCTTGAGTTGCCGGCAGGCTTCGTTACCGTTCATCTCCGGCATGTAGAAATCCATCAGAATCAGGTCGGGTTTTTCGGCCAGTGCGATATCCATGGCCTCGCGACCATTATAAGCCACCAGTACTTCAAAAAAATCGGGGTCTAAAAACGACTTTTCCAGCTCGAGAAACAGCTCAACATCCTCAGCCAGCAGGATTTTCTTTCGGCTCATCGGCATCCTCCAGACACAGCAGCCTGCAACAGAACATGCAGCGTCATCCTATACCAGACCGTGCCAAACCGGAAGACTTCTTCACAAGGAAAGGGCAGAAGGGCCATACAGCGCCCCGCTGCCCCACCCTTTTTTTAGTTCTGATGATGGAAGTGGAAGGTTCTCTTCTCTCCATCGGCCAGCTTGGTGCCGATCTTAAAATGGTACATTCCCGGCTGATCGAGGGTGATATCGGCACCAAATGCGCCACTCATCCCCATCATCATAATCGGCTTACTCACCGTACCGTCCGGAGCCTCGACTTTGACGGCAACGGTCCCCTTGGTCAGAGGTTCACCTTCGGTGTTCATAAAACTGACCATCAGGTGGTGTGTCATCGTCATGCCGTGCTCGGCCATCTTCGCCCTGACATCCATCATGTGTGCCGACCCCATCACGCCATTGATCTCCTCGTCCTGTAGCATGATCATGTCGCCCCCCATTCCCATCCCGCCACCGTGGTCCATCTTACCGTGGTCCATCTTACCGTTGTCCATCTTACCGTGATCCATTGCGGCACCTTTACCATGATCGCCATGGCTCATCGCCATCAGTCCCATCGGAACCATCAACAAGACCAGCATTACTCCCAAAATCTTTTTGTTCATTGTCTTCTCCTGTGTCGTTGTGGATTGTCACATCCGTCTAGTTATGGAGAGGATCTTCATCCTCTGCAGTCCGTTTTTGTTCAGCTTTCCACCAGATCACCTTCCGCAGTCGGCTGGGAGTCCTTGCGCAGAGCGCGCCCCCGCCAGAGGTAAAAGATGACCGGATAGACCATCAGTTCCATGATTCCTGAGGTGACCACGCCGCCGACCATTGGCGCCGCAATCCGCTTCATCACATCGGCCCCGGCACCGTGACTCCACATAATCGGCAACAGTCCGGCAATAATGACAGAAATGGTCATAACTTTCGGACGGATCCGCTTGACCGCACCGTGATGAATCGCCTGTTTCAGATCACCCAGGGTGTTCATCCGGCCGTTATCACCCCAGAGTTTATGCGCCAAGTCGAGATAAAGCAGCATCACTACCCCGGTTTCGGCATCCAGCCCAGCCAATGCGATCACCCCGACCCACACAGCCACCGACATGTTGTAATCGAGCATCCAGATAAACCAGAAAGCGCCGACCAAGGAAAAGGGTACAGCCAGAAAGACGATCGAGGTCTTGATGATCGATTTGGTACTGACATAGAGGATCACGAAGATAATCAGTATCGTCAGCGGGATGATGACCATGAAGCGCTTTTTAGCCGACTCCATGTATTCGAACTGACCACTCCAGACGATGCTGTATCCGGGGGGCAACTCGATCTGTTCACCGACCGCCTCCTGTGCCGACTTGACATAGGTGCCGACATCGATCCCGCGCAGATCGACGTAAACCCAAGCGGTCCGGCGGGCGTTCTCGCTCTTGATGCCCGGCGGTCCTTTCTTGATTTCGATCTTGGCCAACTGCGAAATCGGCACGTGATTGCCGTCCTTGAGCGGGACCAGCACCTGTCCCAGCGCGGTCAGATCATTCCGATAATCTCGCTGATAACGCACATTGATCGGATAACGTTCCAGCCCCTCGACCGTCTGCGAGACGTTCATACCCCCGATGGCGGCCTGAATCGATTCCTGAACATCAGCCACCGTCAGCCCGTAGCGCGCCGCTGCAGCACGATCAATCGTGTAGTCGAGGTAATTCCCTCCGACCACCCGCTCAGAGAAGGCCGTCAGGGTCCCTGGCAGGTCGCGGACCAGGACTTCGATGCGCTCTCCCAGATCGTTGAGAGTCTGCAGATCCGGCCCCATGATCTTTATCCCCACCGGTGTTTTGATCCCGGTCGACAGCATATCGATACGGGTTTTGATCGGCATGGTCCAGGCGTTGGTCAACCCCGGGAACTGGATCGATCTGTCCAGCTCCGCAATCAATTTTTCGACCGAGATGGGCTCTTCGTCTGGCCAAATCAAACGCAGTGGTTTCTTGACGATCTCCAGCGACTCGTCCCAGTCCGAATAGAACCGTTCAGTCGAAACGGTCCGCCACTCCGACTCCGGCTTGAGCATGATCGTGGTCTCCAACATCGACAAGGGTGCCGGATCTGTAGCCGTTTCTGCGCGCCCAACCTTGCCGAAAGTCCGCTCGACCTCTGGGAAACGGGCGATAATGCGGTCGGTCTGCTGCAACAACTCCTTCGCCTTAGTCACCGAAATACCCGGCATAGTGGTCGGCATATAGAGCAAGTCACCCTCATAAAGCGGCGGCATAAACTCGCTGCCCATCTTCGATAAAGGATACCAGATCGAGCAGATCAGCAGTACCGCTACCAACAGGGTCAGCTTGCGCCAACTGAGGACAAAATCGACCACCGGGTGATAGATACGAATCAGCAGGCGGTTGACCGGGTTGGCATGCTCGGGCTTGATCTTGCCGCGGATGAACCAGCCCATCAGCACCGGCACAATTGTGACCGACAACAGCGCCGCCGCACCCATCGAGTAGGTTTTGGTGTAGGCAAGCGGCTTGAACAGCCGGCCAGACTGCTCCTGAAGGGCAAACACCGGCACGAATGAGACAGTGATCACCAGCAGCGAAAAAAACAGTGTGGGGCCAACTTCTTTGGCAGAATCGGCAATGATCTGCCAGTGTGGCTTCTTCCCCTGATCCCGTTCCAGATGTTTGTGCGCGTTCTCGATCATGATAATCGCGGCGTCGATCATCGCACCGATCGCAATGGCAATACCGCCGAGGCTCATGATATTCGCATTGATCCCCTGGGCGTGCATGATCAGAAAAGCGATCAGAATCGCCACAGGCAGGGTGAAGATGGCGACAAAAGCACTCGGCAGGTGAAACAGAAACAGTGCCGTTACCAGGGCAACAACGATGCTCTCCTCGAGCAGTTTGTGTTTGAGGGTATCGACCGCCCGCTCGATCAGCCCGCTGCGGTCGTAAACCGGCACGATATTCACCCCGTCGGGCAAACCGGACTGAAGCTGCCGAAGTTTCTCTTTGACGTTTTCGATGGTCTGCAGTGCATTTTCACCGAAACGCATCACCACAATGCCACCAACCGCCTCTCCAACGCCGTCCAACTCCGCGGCTCCGCGGCGCAGCTCAGGACCGATACTCACTCTGGCCAGATCGCGCAGCAGGATCGGCGTGCCGCGCTGGTCCGTGCCGACAACCACCTGTTCCAAATCATCGGTCGACTGAATGTAGCCGAGACCGCGCACCATAAATTCTGTCTCGGCCATCTCCACCAGGCGCCCACCGACATCGTTATTACTGCGCTGGATTGCCGTACGGATCTGTGGAAGGGTCAGGTGATAGGCCAGCAACCGGTGCGGATCGACCTCCACCTGATACTGCTTGACATAGCCGCCGATGCTGGCCACCTCGGAAACACCATCGACTGCGGTCAGCTCGTAGCGCAGAAACCAATCCTGAATCGAGCGCAACTGCTGCAAATCGTGCCGATCGCTCTCCAGAACATACTCATAGATCCAGCCGACGCCGGTCGCGTCCGGTCCGAGACTCGGCGTGACACCCTTTGGCAGCTTACCCGAAGCGTAGTTCAGATATTCGAGAACCCGTGAACGGGCCCAGTAGAGATCGGTCCCGTCTTCGAAGATGACGTAGACAAACGACAAGCCGAAGAAAGAGAAACCACGTACCGTCTTCGCCTGCGGAACCGCCAGCATCTGGGTGGTCAGCGGATAGGTCACCTGGTCCTCAACCACCTGCGGCGCCTGCCCCGGATATTCGGTAAAAACGATCACCTGAACATCCGACAGGTCGGGAATCGCATCGAGCGGCGTGTTTTTCAGAGCGTAAATCCCGCCGACCAGCAAAAATGCGGTCAGCAGCACCACCATGAATTTATTCCGGATCGACCAGTCGATAATTTTTTCCAGCATGGGCATCCCCTATCGGTCGATTTATTCGAACAGATCCTCGAGTTCGTCCTTCTGTCCGGCTTCGTCGTTACCGAACAGATCGTCAAGATCTTCTTCATCAGAAACAGGTGCGGGCGATTCAGCCCGAACAGGCTTCATCATTTTCTGAATCGCTTCACGCAGCTTGCTCTCCGAATCGAGCATGAACTGAGCGCTGGTCACCACCTGTTCGCCCTCAAGCAGGCCCTGTATCACCTCGACATGTCCCATCTCGTCCTGCAGGCCGGTCTTCACCAGCCGCGGTTCAAACCGCCCCCCGGCCTGAGCGACAAAAACGGTCTGTTGCTCGCCGGAGTACAGAACCGCTTCCTGCGGAATAATCAAGGTATCCTGCTGCTGTTCCCCAGCCAGATAAACGGTAACGTACATATCGGGGCGCAGCTCAAAATCTGCATTGTCGAATGTGATCCGCGCCTTAACAGTGCGGGTCTTGGGGTCGACAACAGGGTAGAGATAGCTGACACGGGCACTGAGGCTGCGCCCCTTGACATAGGGCAGTTCGACCCGTACCGGCTGCCCGACTTTTACCCACGGCAGCTGATACTCGTAAATATCGGCCAGCACCCAGACCCTCGACAGATCAGCCAGATTGAGAAGAGTGTTCCCCGGCTTGATATACTGCCCCTCACTGACCATCTTCATGGTAACGATCCCATTGTAAGGCGAGTAGAGTGTCACGGTCTTTCGAACCTCGCCGGTCTGCTCCAGCTCACTAATCTGGGCCTGGCTTACATCCCAGAGCTGCAGCCGCTTGCGGGATGAATCGAGCAACCGTGCCGCACTGTCGGCAATCTGCGCAAAGCTGCTGTTTTTAAGCGAATCAAAATTGTCACGCGCCAGCAACAGCTCCTGCTGGGCGGTCACCAGTTCCGGACTGTAAATTTCGAGGAGTTTCTGTCCCTTTTCCACCTGCTGACCGGTCTCGGCAACATAGAGTTTTTCAACCCAGCCAGAGACTTTGGCATTGACGATATACTGTCTCGGTTCCTCGTAACTGACCAAGCCAACGGTTCGGATCGTGCGGTTTAAGTCTCCGCGCACCACCGCCGCGGTTCGCACTCCCATATTCTGAATCGTTGCCGGATCGATACTGATCAAAGCACCACCGGACGCTTCATCCTCGTAAACCGGAATCAGATCCATCCCCATTGGCGACTTTCCTGGTTGATCACTGATATAGGTCGGATCCATCGGTGCCTGCCAGTATTTAATCGTTCCCTGGCCCGAAGACGTCGCGCCTCCTCCGGTCTCTTCTTTCATCGGCGTCAGATCCATGTGACAGATGGGGCACAACCCCGGCTCGTCAACGATGATCATCGGGTGCATTCCGCAGGTCCATTTGGTTCCATCCGGATGGTCATGCTCGTGATCGTGTTCTGCGGCATGACTAACAGGCACACCAGCCCCCAGCGAAAACGGCGTGGGCACATCCGTCAAAAACAGCAGACCACTGGCCAGCAGCAGAACCGTCAACAAAAATGACAGAGACCTGAAATTCGATTTTTTAGGCATAGTTTTATCGTTCTCCTGATACGGCAGTCTGATTCGGAAGCAGATCGATATCCAGCGCAGCCGCCGCTTCCAGCTTGGCAAGGCTCCGTCTTTGCTCGCTCACCGCTCGGATATGATCGATCTGGTAGCGATACAGCGTCATCAGCGCGTCGAGCAGGTCAAGAAAATCGACCTGATCGACCCGATAAGCGCTCAACGTCGCCTGAAAAGTCTGGTTGGCCTGCGGCAGAATGCCCGTCTGGTATAACTCGGCCAAACGACCTGCCTGTTCAAATGCGGTCAAGGCCCTGTGGATATCGAGATCAACCTGATTGCGCCATTCGTTGCGACGCTGATGAGAGAGTCTCACGGCCGAATCTGCTTCCGCCACTGCAGCATGGCGCCGCTCACGTCGAACCGGCAAACTGAAGCTCACTCCGGCACTGACAAAATCGCCGCCACCGTCACTGAGTCCGTCGTCACGCCACCGATAGCTGCCCCACAGGGTGAAATCGGGACGATAATCGAGCCGGGCCAGATCCCGCTGTGCCTGCGCCTGCTCACGTTGCGCACGGTAAACTTGCTCCAACGGACGCCGCTCGGCACCTTCCTGCAAGGCATCCAGCTCAAAGCGGTCAGAAGCCGGGGAAAGCTCCGTATTCGTCAGCAGGGGGCGATCAGTCGCATGGCCGACGAGACTGTTCAACTCGGCCCGGGTTGCCTCCTCTTGCTGCTGCAGCAGGAGAAGCTGATCCAATTGTTTCGAGCGCTGCAGATGCGCCTTTAGAACATTCTGCTGCAATCCCGAGCCAACAGCATAGCGGGTTTCGGTCAGGGTGATAAAATCATCTATCAGTTCGAGATTGCGCTGCGTCAAGATCAGGGCCTGACGCTGAAACAGCAAACGGACCCAGGCATCCTTGATTTTCTGGCGCAACTGCAGTCGCGCATCCTGATAAGCTGCGTCAAACCCGAACGCTTGCTGGCTCGCGACCGACCGACGAGCACTTAGTTTTCCGAAAAAAGGGTAGGTTTGCGCCAATCGGATTTCGTTTCCGGTCATCGGCGATTCATCGGCCGTCAAACTCTCGATCGGATAGCTCGATAGCGCCAGCGAGAGAGTCGGATCCGGCATGGAGGCAACCTGATCGATCTTGGTCTGAGCAGCGACAACCTGCTCTGCAATCCGGATCAGACCCGGATTGTTCTGATCGCCCTCACGCAACAACTGCTCAAGGGTCACAGTGCCCTCCACTTCCGCTCCTGCCACGACCGACGTGATCAGCAGCCAACCCAGTATCAACAAACCTCTTTTCACGATCATTCGCGTACCAAACCTTTCACGCCTGCACCCGACAAACAATAAAAGAATCCATGTCCAGAACAATATCCAGATTATGTGCCAACTATTTTTTTCTTTGATTACAAATACTTATAGCATAAACAAAAAACATTGCAGCTCAAATTGTCTAATATTCCACACGTCATATGTACGATATTAGACAGTACTCGTGTGAGTAAAAACCCAAAAAAGCCGATAAATATTGGTTTCATATAGAACGACTTGCACCTTTCTGTTAGTATTAAGTCTCATTTCAAGATTTTTTGCTGGGTACTCCGTGACATCGCGTTGAGATAACCCAGCCTTGAGCACCCCATTTCGGGGAGCGGGGCAGCGTCGATTGCACCCCGCCAACAGTTTTCCACGTTCCTAACAGCGACCCCGCCACGTGGCGGTGCGGTCCTGTCTGGGAAGAATGGAAGTTCCGCAGGGCGGACAGAAAGGTTTGACAATGAGCAAGAAGATGCTGATCAATGCATCGCACCCAGAGGAGAATCGGGTCGCGATCGTTGTTGATGGAATTCTCAGTGATCTCGACATCGAGATTGCCGGGCAGGAACAGACCAAGGGCAATATTTACAAGGCGGTGGTTTCCCGAGTTGAACCCGGGTTACAGGCCGCCTTTGTCGATTACGGCTCTGAAAAAATGGGATTTCTGCAGATCGGAGAGATCCACCCTTCCCTTTATCCCGACCATGAAAATACCGATCCGCGCAACCGCCCGCGCATCAACGAAATCCTGAAACGTGGACAAGAGATCCTGGTCCAGATCGTCAAAGAAGAGCGGGGCACCAAAGGCGCTGCACTGACCACGTTCCTGTCGTTGGCCGGTCGCTATATGGTCCTGATGCCCGACAGCAAAACCAAAGGTGTCTCGCGCAAGATCACCAACGAATCGGAACGTAAACTGCTCAAAAAGACCATGGCGGCCCTCGACCTTCCTGAAGGAACCGGTTACATCGTCCGCACCGCCGGGATCGGCAAAGAGCAGGACGAACTCAAAAGGGACTTCGATTATCTCGTCAGCCTCTACGCAGGGATCATCGCCCACAAAGAGAAGGTCAAAGCACCGGCACAGATCTATCAGGAATCGAACCTCGTCATCCGCTCGATCCGCGACTATTTCAGTAGCGAAATGGACGAAGTCCTGATCGATGACCCACGGGTCTATAATGAAGCCAAGGATTTTTTCCGACTGGTGATGCCCGACCAGGGTGGACTGGTCCGGCAGCACCGCGAACGACGCCCCATCTTCTCCCGCTTTCAGATCGAAGACCAGATCGACGGCCTGACCCGCAACCAGATCCCGCTGCCATCCGGCGGCTCCATCGTCATCGACCAGACTGAAGCCCTGGTTGCCATAGATGTCAACTCGGGAAAGATGTCGAGCGAGAGCGGCATAGAAGCGACTGCGGGGAAAACCAATCTGGAAGCGGCTGCCGAGGTTGGTCGACAGCTACGGCTGCGCGATCTGGGCGGTCTGGTGGTCATCGATTTCATCGACATGCGCGACCGCAAACGGATCCGCGACGTCGAGCAGGCACTCAAATATTCACTGCGCGACGACAAAGCCAAAGTCACGGTCGGGCGCATCAGTCAATTCGGCCTGCTGGAGATGAGCCGGCAACGGATCAAGGCCGCCTTGAGCGTCGGGGCCTCTCTGGAATGCCCCCACTGTCAGGGCAAGGGGCAGATCAAAAGTATCGAGGCGCAGGCAATTGCACTGCTGCGACAGATTCATGCCTCGGCCTCCAAAGGGCAGATCGGCACGATTCAGGTGAAGGCTCCCTTCGACGTGGCGATCTACCTGCTCAATGAAAAACGCCAGAGTCTTTCGGACCTGGAAAAGCAGCTCAACCTGTCAATCCGGATTTCTGGTCATACAGACTTTATCCCCGGTCAGACCGAATTGGAAATGACCAAACGGGAAAAATTGCCCCAGGACGACCACGAGCAGGCCCCAATTTCGCACACCAACAGGGCAGAAGAACCTGCAGCGGAAGCCACCTCCGAAGAGACCGACGACAAGAAAGAATCTTCGGATACAGCAGAGGAAACAGAGGCAGAAGAGACTGGGCGCAAGCGGAGACGACGGAGACGGAGACGGAGTCGGAAGGACACGCCACAGGCCACTGAAGAAACAGCAGCAGTGGAAAGCACTTCTGATCAGCCAGATCAAACAGAAGAGCCTGAACCTAAGAACGAACCTGCCAGTCCCGAAATGGAAACAAAAGAAGAAGCCCCGGCGCAGAAGCGAGGCCTTCGCTCTGACGCCAAACCCCAGCAGGAGATCGACGAAAGAACGGCAGAGGCTCCGTCCACGGCCGCAGCCGGTCCCGACAAAGCGCCAGACGAGAAAACAGCCGCAGCCGCAGCCTCCGACGAGCGTCCTAAACGGACGCGCTCAAAAAGAGCACCAGCACGACGCAAGCAAGGCGACTCCGTATCTGAAACAGCTGCGGAGGCTCCGACATCTGCCGAGACGGCTGCACCAGAAGAGGTCGAAGGCGGAGAGAAAAAAGCTCCGACCAAACGCGCCTCAGCCCCCAGAAAAACCACCAGGAAGCCGGCGAAGGCCAAACAGACCGAGCAACTTGAAGAAACGGAAGCCGCCGCTGCGCCCCCCGCAGAGGAATCAACACCGACAGAAGCGGAAAGCAAACCGAAACGGCGCCCGACCAAGAAATCGACCAGCGGGGCAACACCGAAACAACCTGCGGTGAAGAAAACCAGGACAACCGCAACAAAAGAAACTGCTCCGCTGCCATCAGCCGAAAGTGAACCGGCCGCCGAAAAACCGAAGCGGGCTCCGCGCAAGAAAAAAACCGACGAAGCTTCAGCCTCCGAGACAGAACCCGCAGTTACAGACCAAACAGTAACCCCGGCGGCGAAAGCACGCAAACCGGCACCGAGAAAAAAGGCCACGCCGAAACAAAAAACCACAGCCACCGAACAGGCGGTGACAGCGAGCGAAGAGCAGCAGTCCCAGCAAAAAGCAAAGACGCCCCGTAAAAAGGCTGCAGCGAAAACAGCCCCGAAGGCAGCTCCTCAGCAGGACCAGAGCGGAACTGAGGCCACAGAAAAAACAGCTCCCGCCAGAAAAAAACCGGCGCGCAAAAAAACGACTACATCAGAGACGACAGCCATAACTGCGGCACCTGCTCCAGAAGCAGCGCCGGCAGAGACCGAAGACAGCGCACCTAAAAAAGCAACGGCACGGCGCAAAACTGTCAAAAAAGAAGCGGGTACTACCGACAGCGGTGAAAGTCCTCCGCCAAAGCGTAAAACCACAAGAAAATCAGCGGCAAAGGCAGAAGAGGACAAACCGAGCGCCGAACAAACGCCGAAGAAAACAACAAAAAAGGCCGCTCCCAAACGGACAGCGACCCAAAAAACGGAAGTAGCGGAAGACGACGCCAGCAGCCCGCAAGAAAAACCGGTGCGCAAACGGGCTCCACGAAAGAAAAAGACGCCTGAACCGGACGCCTCGAAGGATTAATCGGTTCCCACATCGTCAAAAACCGTGGCAGCAAAACGTACCAGCTCGTCCGGCCAGGGGCTTTCAACCGTCAACGGCGCAGCACTGAACGGATCCACGAAGGAGAGCCGCGCACAGTGCAGGCACATGCGCGGCAGATGTGGTGGTGCGGGGCCTCCGTAACGACCGTCACCGAAAATGGGATGTCCGGCAGCTGCCAGATGACGGCGGATCTGGTGCTGTCGACCGGTCCCGATTTGCAGCTGAAGAAAAGACGCTGACTCACTGCGTTTCAGAGCAAAAAAGTCGGTATCTGCGCTCCGGACCTTCCCCTTGCTCAGCAGCGCACCGCTAAACCGGCCCGCCCCGGCAGTCCTACCGGCCACCAGAGCCAAATAACACTTCTCCACACTGCGGCGCATAAACAAGCGGCCCAATTCCGCGCAGGCCTGCTTCCCCTTGCCAAAAAGCACCGGCCCCGACGTCCCGACATCGAGGCGATGGATCGGCGCGACGGAGAAGCGATCTCCCCGTTCCGCCAGCAGATCGAGAACCTGTTGAGTCAGGTTATTCTGCTCATGACCGACACTGCTATGCACCGCCAATCCCGCCGGCTTGTCAACGGCAAGGATCTCACGACTCTCATAGAGCACCTTCGGTCTGCTCTTATCCGCGACAGGAACCATCAGAAACTCCCGCAGACGAGCACTGTCCGGCAGTGAAATCCTATCACCCGGTTGCAGCCGATACGTCCGCGCAACCGCTACTCCGTCGCTTTTAACGACCCTGTCCTTCTTGAGCAATTGATTGAGATAACCGATCGGCGCGGCAGGAACACACCGTGCCAGAAACTCCAGCACTTCCTGCCCTGCTTCCTCTTCCGTTACTGTCCACTGCATCGCATCAGCCTTTAAGAAAAACCACAAGGGCCCCGGCGCCACCCAGATGCTTGGGGGCAGGCATCCACTCCACGACAGATGCACGCAGTTCATCCCGCAGCACCCGCTCAACCTCGTTGCGAACTACCGGTTCTCCCGCGGAATGCAGCCCCCGACCGGTGATGATCAACACCACCTGGCAGCCCTGTCGTTTCATATCGTCCAGAAAGAAACGGACCCGATCAACGACCTGATACCGGAAACTGCCATGCAGATCGAGGGTCGCCTCCGGTTGCAACTGTCCCCGCTTGAGTTGACGTGCGCGACGGGGCTGAGCCTGAGGAAGAGACTCTTGAGCGCCCCAGGAGTCCTCAAAGCGAACATCCATCTCTCCGAGCGCAGCGAGGAATTGATCCTCTTCGCTCCGAGGTTCGTCCTCATGAGCTAAGGGCCTAAGTTCAGTAGCAGGGGACCGTTGCTCCCCTTCAGAATCGTCAGGACCGGCCCTCTGGACTCCGAGCATCTTCATCTCACGGGCAAACAGCTCCTCTGCAGATATCTCCGGTACCGGTTGTGGCGGATTCTCAGGTCGAGGGACATCTTCCCTCACGGTCTTTTTTTCGTCGGACGCAGACAGCCCCTTCAGAGAACTGAAGGGGCTGCTGGAAAAGTGTCGTGACTGTTGTGTGGTCTTTTTCTTTTTGCCCACAGAGAGACTCCTGGATGGCGCTAGCGGCGCACCATCTTACGGCGCCCGGTCATCGCCTTGGTCTGCTTCTTGATGATGGCACCGGGCTTTTCAAGATGGAACTGAAACCAGAGATCCCCGTAAGACTTCATCTTCATCTTTTTCCCCTCACGGAGCAGCTCAAGGTTATCGGTCAGGCGTTGATCGGAGCACCCTTTTTTCTGGGCCTTTTCCAGAACGGAGATCGCCTTGCTGCGTTCTCCGCACTTATCCAGGCAGTACGCATACAACGCCCACAACAGCGACTCTTTTTTGCTGGCGGATGTCGCCTTATCGAAAGTTTCGATCATCTTGCCGGTCTTGTTTTTCTTCATGTAGGTGACGCCGAGCATCCCCATCGCGATCCAGTTGCGGACAAAGCTTTTTTCCAGATAGGGGAACGCTCCGGCAAAATCCCGCTTGAGATAGAGGATAGTCCCGATCTGCGAGTTGATCTGAGTTTTGACATAGAACTGCCAGTTACTGAACTTGAAGCCGTCCTGCAGGGCCTTGATCGCTTTCTCCGCACGATTGGCCTGAACATCGCGCTGTGCGCTTTCCATCAACGCGCCGACCTGCTTCATCACATAGCGTGAAATCAAAAAATAGCAGAGTGCAAAGACGACCAGCGAGACGGCCACCGCAATCCAAGCATCCTGCCCTGCGACCTGATTGATGACAAACGAAACAACCAGGGAGAGCACTGCGGAAATAATCAGATTATACATTGAGACAAATGTCCTTTCAGATAAGTCAGAGGCGAAGATTCACTCTGAAAACAGGGTGCGGAACTCTAACAATCCAACCCTAAAATGTCAAAATTTAGTCCATCGGCCAACAGCCGCACTCAACCACGTTGCGAACCGGTAACCAGCAGGGTCAGCTTCTGCCCCGGTTGCAGCATGTGAGATCGACCCAGACCGTTCCAGTCACGGATCTGATCAAGTTCTACATCAAACTGGCGCCCGATCCCCCACAAGGTGTCACCACGCTGAACCTGATAGACCAGCTTACGGACCGGACCACTGCCGCCCAACGACTTGCGCCGCGGAGCCGACACCGCCAGAACCTGGCCGGGACGCAGCAGGTTGCTCCAGCCCAGCCGATTCCAGACTCTGAGCTGTTTTTCGCTGACATCAAAACGCTGCGAAATCGTCCACAAGCTGTCCCCTTTGCGCACGGTATAACTGGTGCGCCGGCTGCGGGCATAATCATCGGCCATCTCGTCGATCGGCAGGCTGCTGAAACCCTCCTGCAGCGGCAGAATAAGATCATCGCCGATCTGAAGAGCGCGGGGGTTACGGATATCGTTGAGCGCGATGATGTCGTCCACCTGAATGCGATAACGTTTGGCCAACGCCCGCAGGGTATCCCCACGAGCAATCTGATGACGATGATAGCGGGCACGTTGTTCTACCGGCAGCTGCGCATAGCCCTGTTCTATCTTTTCAGCGGAACCGACCGGCACACGCAGTTGATAATCGGTCACCCCCGGTGGCGTACACCAACGCTTGAGCTCGGGGTTCAGGCGTTTTAGCTGATCGTAATCGATGTCACCCAACCGGGCGATCAGGTCAAGATCGGTGGTCGATGCCAGGGTGATCATCTCGTAGTCCTGCGGACCATGATAATCCAGGTCGGCAAATCCATAAGCGTCCAGGTCACGAACAATCATCAGCGCTGCGATTAACTTCGGCAGGTAATTTTTGGTTTCCTCCTGCAGGACACGCCCTTCTGTCAACGCCCAGAAATCACGGCTGCCCCGCTCACGGATCGCCTTATTGATTTTCCCACCACCGGCATTATAGGCCGCAGCCGCCAGATACCAATCGCCGTCGAACCTGCGGTTCAGATCTTTGAGAAAACGGGCGGCGGCAAATGTCGCCTTTTCGATGTCGCGACGTTCGTCACACCACCAGTCGTTTCGCAGCCCGTACATAGCCCCGGTACTCTCAATAAACTGCCAAGGCCCTACGGCATGCGCCCAACTGTAAGCACGCTCGTTAAATCCCGATTCGATCATCGCCAGATAGGCCAGATCAAGCGGCACCCCTTCACGGGCAAAGATCAGCTGAATCCGCGGGATATGACTGGCGGCGCGGCGCAACCAGAGAGAAAACGAGCGGCGGCCGTTTCCGGTGTAATAGGATAACAGCTTCTCAACCCTGCGGTGCTGAGTCAGGGGGAAGTCTCCGGCATAGGGGAGCGGGACGGCCACCGGCTGCAAGTAGGACTCGACAATCTCAGGGAGAGGCTTCGAAGCGGACTCTACCAACGTGCCGACAAGCAGTGGATGTCCCTCTTCGGGCTTGGTCCCCTCTTCACGCACCACTTCGGAAATGGCTGCAGCCAGCGGCGCGGTCGCCGCGGGGGCTGAAGATCGGGCGGCATCCCGCGCTACATCAGCCCGAGGCAGACAGGCCGAACAGAGCAAAACCAGAACGCAGAAGAAAAAAAACCTCAACATACAAAACTCCGGATTTAGATTCACAGGGCGATAAACCCGAAACCTTCTTAAAGACGGAATCAACCCGACACAGATCGCGAAAAACTAGCGAAAAACCGGCTAAAAGTCAACGCTATCAGGATCATCACAACGTTCATCGGGCCAGAAGCGCCGCTCCAGTTCTTCGATGAGCGGGGAAAGGCTGGATTTGTCCAGCGCACTGACCGCGAGGGCTTCGAAACGACGGCAGAACGCTTTGAGTTCCAGGGCAGGAGCCTGATCACTCTTGTTGAAGACCAGCAGGCGGGGTCGGTTGCCCAGGTCGAGATCACCGAGGATTTTTTCGACCGAACGGATCTGATCTTCAAAGCGCGGGTTGGACACATCCACCAGATGCAACAGCAGGTCGGCGTCTTCCAGCTCTTCGAGAGTCGCCTTGAACGCTCCGACCAAACTCGGCGGCAGGTCGCGAATAAAACCGACCGTGTCGGTGATAATAACCTCGCGATCGAGGGGGAACCGTAACCGCCGGGTGGAGGTATCGAGGGTGGCAAACAGCAGATTTTCGGTGAACACTTCACTACGGGTCAAAGCGTTGAGCAAGGTCGATTTGCCTGCATTGGTGTAGCCGATAATCGAGACAATCGGCAACCCGGCCCGTACCCGCTTCTGGCGCCGCTGCTGCCGTCCGCGGCCGAGGCTGTCCAACTCTTTCTCCAGGCGGGTAATCCGATCACGGGTACGCCGCCGATCGATCTCCAGCTTGGTTTCACCGGGGCCACGACCGCCGATTCCTCCCATCAGGCGCGACAGCGCGGTCCCCTTTCCTGACAGTCGTGGCAGGATGTACTTCAGCTGGGCCAGCTCCACCTGAACTTTACCGTCCCGCGACTGGGCGCGGCGGGCAAAGATGTCAAGAATCAACTGGGTGCGATCTATGACCTTCATCTCTGTCATCTCGGAGATAGAACGTACCTGATTGGGGCTTAAGTCCTGATCAAAAACCAGCAGGGTGGCACGCTGCTGCAAGGCGCGGATCACGATCTCCCGCAGCTTCCCCTCACCGACCAGATAACGGGGATTCATTTTGCGCGGCCGCTGAATCACCTGATCGAGCACCACGAGATCAGCGGTACGTGCCAATTCGGTCAGTTCGGCCATCGAATCTTTGACCTGAGCCATAGACCGTTGCCCGACGCTGATCAGGATCGCCCGCTCCCGCCCATCGGACAGGTCCACCGTCTCCGCGGCGACCCGCTCCATCTCCTGATCAAGTGCGCCGATAAACGCGGAAAAATCGAGATCGAGTTGGTGACTTGCCGCGACCTGAACCCGTTCGATCTGCGCCGCCTGTGTGGTCGGCAACAGATGGGCATATTCCAAGCGGCCGGGCAGACCCGATTCAGACACCCCCAGTGCGACCATAACGTCGAGGCGCAACAACTCAAGGTCGGTCAGGTCATCCCGGGACAGAGGCTCCTGCTTGAGATGGGTATGGATACACCGCAACCCGCGCAGACCGCTACGCCCCAAGGCAAAACCAGACAGATCGGGGATGACGATCTCACGGTCGTCTCCGACAATAACGTGTTTAACCACCCCGGCCCGATCGACAATCACACCGATCTGGCGATGAATCTGATGAGAGAGTTCGGTCAGATAGCGGGCTAGGTCCTGATGAATTAGCAAGTCGGTAGGAACCTTGCGGCGATAGATACGCTCCAGCGCCTGAACCTGGCTGGCTTTCAGACCATTTGTTTTTCCATAAACCATAAAAGAAATTTTACCCGCATAAAGAGGAAAGGCCCCGGACGGGGCCTTTTCAATCTACATAATGTGTTGGAGAGCCAGAGTCACCCGGCGTTGTTACTGAACCCCGCGTCAACATAATGGACTTCACCGGTCACCGCAGTCGACAGATCGGACAACAGATACAGGGTCGACTTACCGACCTCATCCTGAGTCACCAGACGCTTGAGCGGAGAACGCTGCTCTGCAATCGACAGTTTTTCTTTGAAATTTGAGATCCCCGACGCCGCCAGGGTTTTGATCGGCCCCGCAGAAACCGCATTGACGCGAATGCCGCGTTCGCCGAGTTCTGCCGCCAGATAGCGAACGGATGATTCCAGCGCCGCCTTGGCAACCCCCATGACGTTGTATTGCGGGACAGAGCGCACCGAACCGAGATAGGTCATGGTGACGATGCTGCCGCCATCGTTCATGATCGGCAACGCATGCCGGGTCATGGAAACCAGCGAATAGGCGCTGACATCGAGCGCCAGTTGAAACCCTTCGCGGGATGTTTCACTGAACGGTTTTTTCAAATCTTCCCGATTGGCAAAAGCGACCGCATGAACGAAAAAATCGATCTTCCCCCAGCGCTCTTCCAGTGCGGAGAAAACAGCCGCAAGTTCGGTTTCGTTCATCACGTCGCAGGGCAGGATAATCTCAGAACCGAGGCTCTCCGCCAGTGGTCGAACGCGCTTTTCCAGGGCTTCGTTCATGTAAGTAAAAGCCAGCTCTGCGCCCGCTTCTTTCAACTGCTGCGCAATCCCCCAGGCGATACTTTTATCATTGGCCAAGCCGAAGATGATACCGCGCTTCCCAGTCATAATGCCCATTCAATTTTCTCCTTATGTTCAGATATAAAAACCGCTGTTCTTTTTAACAAAACTCCGACACAAAGGCAAGCACCGCAGCTCTAGGGTCTTGAACAACCGGAGCTTATATGCGCTGAGCTTTGACACTGATAACATACTTCAGATAGTTCCCCTCGGGAAAGGTTACCGGACAGGGGAAGTCTTCGGGCTGGCTGCTGCGAAAAATCGTCCTTAACTCACAACCGGCCTCCAGGCTTCCCCGCCGCAATTCCTTGAGATACGCCGTCATATCGGTTTTCTGATGATTTGACGAGCTGATCAGCAGCCCACCATCGCTGAGCAACGGCAGGGTTTCCGCTACCAGTCGCGATGTCCCACGCTGTGTGGAAAACCGACTGTTGCGGGTGGTCGAAAAAGAGGGAGGATCGAACAGGATAACATCAAATATCCGTTTGTCTTTCCGCAACCGCGCCAGCTCCTTGAAGACATCACCGACGATAAATTCATGCTGTCTGGGATTGAGTCGGTTCAGCGCAAAGTTATCCTGCGCCTGCTGCAGATAGGTCGCCGACACATCGACACTGGTGACCTGGCGCGCACCGGCGACCGCCGCCGCCACCGAAAAGGCACCGGTAAAGGCAAAAAGGTTGAGGACGCGCTTCCCCTTGGCCCGCGCCATCAGATCCTGACGATGGCGGCGTTGATCAGGGAAAATGCCGGTATTCAAGCCCTGGCGGAGATCGACATGGAACGACAGGCCGTTCTCACGAACCACCAGCGGCACCGGAGCGGCCTCCCCCCAGCACAGCTCGCTGTATGCCTTGTCGGACCGCTTCGCTTCGAGCTGACGCGTTTCCTGTGGCCGGCGTTTGCGATAGATCCCCTGCGGCTGGAGCTGATGACGCAACACCTTCACCAGCAGCGGCAAATAGGGTGACCATGCCTGACTATACAGCTGAATCATCAGATAATCCCCATAACGATCGACGGTCAACCCGGGCAATCCGTCCCCTTCTCCGTTGATGAGCCGGTAAGCGTCGGTCTCATCGAGCAGAGTGTGCTGCGTCCGCAAATCGACAGCAGCCCGAACCCGGGTTGTCAGCCACTCCACATCCAGGCTGATCTGACGATAGGCCAGGATCCGGGCAACGATCCTGTCGTCAGGATCGAGCAGCGCGGTCGCAAGAAACTGGTTCTTATCATCCACCAGCGCTCCCAACTCCCCCGCCTTCGTCTTCGGCCATTTACGGGTGTAACGATCAGCCAGCACCCAGGGGTGGCCAAGCTGCAACATGCGCGCGGTCTCAGGGCCGACGATGTACTGTTTCATAAAAAACAACTCCACAACTAAAATTTTCTACACAAAATCGATTTTTGCGAATTGTAACCGAGCAGGACCACCACTCCAAGCGTTCTTATCAAACCGCATGAAAGAGGGCAAGCCGACATCAGCGTGCAAAAAATACCGTTTCAGTCAAAGTTAACCGAGACATTTTTGTTCACAATGCTATACTGCATCGCATCAAGGGAGGAACCGGATGGATAAAAAATTCAAAAACCGGGTCCGCGAACAGTTCGGGAAGGCCGCGCTGGCCTATGTCAACACCGAACATTTCTCGGGTGGGGCCGATCTGGAAGAAGCGGCCCGACTTCTGAAACCGACCCCGGAAGACAACATGCTGGACGTCGCCTGTGGTGGCGGCCACACGGCAATCTTCTTTGCACCGATGGTCCGTCAGGTGGTCGCCTCCGACCTGACCATGCAGATGCTGAAACGGGCCCAGGAACACCTGTCGGAGCGTGGCGGTGTCGACAACGTCATCTTTCGCGAAGCAGATGCCGAAGACCTGCCGTTTCCCGCAGGATCGTTCACCCTGCTGAGCTGTCGGATCGCCCCTCACCACTTCCCCGACGTCCCCCGCGCCCTGCGTGAGTTTCACCGGGTGCTGCGCCGTGGCGGACGGATGGTTATCATCGACACCCTGCTTCCTGAAGATCCGGAAATCGCCGAATTTTACCAAACCATGGAGCAGATGCGCGATCCGACCCATATCCGTGCATTTTCTGAGGCCGAATGGTCAGAAATGATCAACGACTCGGAACTGATCCTTCATGAAACCAAGATCATTCCCAAACTGCACGATTTTCAGGAGTGGGCCAAGCGGTCTGGCCTGAAGCGAGATGAGGTCCAGAAGCTGAATCGCTACTTCATGGACGCGCCGGCCAAGGTACACGATTATTTCAAGATCGAATCGTTCGCCGGCGAAGTCGAAAGCTACACCGATCAGAAGCTGTTGATCTACGCCACCCGCAAGGAAAAAGAAAAAAAATAGCCTTGCATCTGTGTTCCATACCAAAGCCTGAGCGCAATGCCGCTCGGGCTTTTTCTTGAATCGCCGACCAGAAGCACCCGGCAGTCCCGTCCGTTCCTCGCGCAAAGGCCCGGCAGCATGGCATCGCACCTGACGATCCTCACCGCAACGTCCCGCACATACGACATCAAGAAATCACGCTTTATCGCGCACCTCGTCCCCCTCGCAGCGTTCCCGTCGGCCCTCAAACAACTCCGCGATGAACACAAAAAGGCACGTCACTTTGTCTGGGCGACGCGACACCTTCATGACCAGCAGATCGAGGAGAACTGCACCGACGATGGGGAACCGCGCAACACCTCGGGCAAACCGACCCTGAACGCTCTGCAGAATCGCGACCTGATCGACATCGGCCTGGTTACCGTACGTTATTTCGGTGGCATCAAGCTGGGAACGGGCGGCTTGGTTAGGGCCTACAGCGAAGCAGCAAACAGGGTGATCGAGACCGCGCGCCTTATCGCTGTTGACAACCTCTACCGACAGACGATCCAGCTCAGCTATCCACAATTCAGGCACTTTGAATACCTGATCGGGCAGACTGACCTTCACATCATCGACAAAACTTTTCAGTCCTGTCAGATTGACGTCACCCTGCAGGGGCCAAAGACAGCAATCGACCGGCTCTGCACCAAACTCAACCCCCCGTAATCGTTCCTAAAAAATCGAGCGTACTTTCCATACCACGTGGCAGCTGTGCTATGATAGATCCGTTCCGTCGACCATCCCGTTTATTCATTCACAATCCAAGGAGGAGACCAACATGACATACCGCTTTATCGTTCTGCTGTTGGCATGCACACTGCTTGCGGCATGCGCTGAACCGATGAACAAAGCACAAAAGGGTGCGCTGATCGGCGCGATCAGTGGCGCGCTGGCCGGACAAGCGATCGGCAAAGATACCAAAGGAACCCTGATCGGCGCCGCAAGTGGTGCGGCGGTCGGCGGCGGGGTCGGCTATTATATGGACCGGCAGGAAGCGGCCGCCCGCGAAGCGCTGGCATCGGTAGAAGGGGTCAACATCATCCGTAACGGAGAAGAGCTGCTGGTCACCTTCAGTTCCGATAACCAGTTTGCGGTTGGCAGCTTCACCTTCAACCCTGCAGCGCAACAGGACGTCGCTCGCCTCGGGCAGGTGCTGGTCGAATACGACGAAACCGTCATCCTCATCGCCGGCCACACCGACAGCACCGGCAGCGAAGACGTGAACCAGACCTTATCAGAGCGTCGTGCGACGGCGGTCAAGAACATTCTCCTCGCCCAGGGCGTCGCAGCGGATCGCCTGACAACGATCGGTTTTGGCGAAAGCACACCGATCGCCGACAACGGGACCAGCTACGGCCGTCAGCAGAATCGTCGCGTCGAAATCAAGATGTCCCCCAAATAATTTCAGCAGACCAACATGCAGTCAAAGAAAGCCCCGGCCATTTCGGCGGGGCTTTCTTTATGCAACATATGCCCTGCGTGCCTCACCATTTCAACCACAAGCCTGACGCGTAGCTTTCTCTGCGATTACAAAATCAAAAAAAGAAACAGGGGACACCCTTGCGGATATCCCCTGTTTCTTTTTTTTGCGAATGTGCTGTGGTTTTGTTAGATACCAGCAGCTTCTTCGAGCATTGCGGTGGTGAGCGACTTAGGACGCTCGATACCGTAACCGAGAGCACGGTCCCAAGTGATATTAGCGAGGCAACCGAGTGCGCGACCGATACCGAACAGGACGGTGTAGAACTCGTACTGGGTGACGCCGTAGTACCACTGGATAACACCGGACTGAGCGTCGACGTTCGGCCAGGGGTTCTTGGCTTTGCCATGCTCGGTGAGAACGCCCGGAGCAACTTCGAAGATCATCTTGACCAGCTGGAACAGCGGGTAATCTTTGAGACCTTCGGTCTTGAGGCAGAAATCACGCTGTGAGGAGTAACGCGGGTCGGTCTTACGCAGAACGGCATGACCGTAACCCGGGATAACCTGACCGCTGTTGAGGGTTGCCCACAGAGCTTCTTTGAGCTTCTCTTCGGTCGGAACTTCGCCGCCCAACTTGGACATGAAGTTTTGAGTCCAGCGCAGGACTTCCTCGTTGGCCAGACCGTGCAGAGGACCAGCCAAGCCACCGATACCAGCAGAGTATGCGTAGTACGCATCGGACAGAGCAGAAGCAACCAGGTGAGTGGTGTGTGCGGAAACGTTGCCAGACTCATGGTCGGAGTGGAGGATGAAGTACATCCGTGCAACATCCTTGTAATCTTCGCTCTGGCCCATCATGTGAGCGAAGTTACCACCCATGTCCAGCTCAGGATCAGCAGCGATGTGGGTGTCGCCCTTGTACTTCATACGATAGATATAAGCACCAATCGGGCCCAGTTTGGACATCAGGTTGGTGCAGTCTTCGTACATGTCTTCCCAGCAAGTCATCTTGTTGAACTTGCCTGCAGCATAGTTGCTGGAGAAGACCGAGTCACGCTGCATCGCAGTGATCGCGCAAGAGAACATGGCCATCGGATGGGAATCGCGAGGCAGAGCGCGCAGGACGTCGATTACGTACTCAGGTACAGCAGAGCGCTGCTTCCAGTCCTCAACAACCTCAAGGGTCTGCTCCATGGTCGGAACATCGCCGGTCAGCAGCAGGTACCAGAAACCCTCAACGTAAGGATAGTCGCTACCGGGAACTTTCGGCAGAGCAGCAAATGTCTCAGGAATGGTCATACCGCGGAAACGGATACCTTCCATCGGATCGAGATAGGAGATATCGGTGACCAGGCACTTGATACCGCGAGCACCACCGATCGCCTGACCGATCGTGACATCACCGAGTTTTACGTCAGCGCATTCCTTGACCAGCTTGGTGGTCCGAGGACGATGCTCAGCAATCTTCTGCGCCAATACTTCCTTCAATGTTGACATACTTTCTCTCCTTTTTTGAAATGATGTTTCGTAGTGCCCAAGGGGCCAATAAGAGGGTGGATCCGCAAAGCGGATAAGCTGTCACAAGGACTGATTAAAAACGTCCGCCCGAACGGGCTTCAGCAGTTACTACAGGGAGTTACAAAGCAGACTGTCGCTGAAAAAATCCATCTTTCTCCCAATAAATCCAAATAACGTTCTACCAACTCCCCCTAGAGTTGTCAAGCTGATTTTGTATACAGTATTCAATAGAGAATCGCCTCTCGGGACGATCTTTTCCCTTGCAATCTGCCCCCCCATTCGGCCAGAATGCCTAATTAATATGCAGAATCTATCACGACATATCGGCACGCTGACACTTAAGACACCGATCATCCTCGCCCCCATGGCCGGAATCACCAGCCTGCCGTATCGCCGGATCATGAAACCGTTCGGCGCCGGCTTGGTGGTCACCGAAATGGTCAGCGCCAACGGACTGATCCGAGACGGCGTCAAGACCCGCGAACTTCTGGCAACGGCCGCCGATGAAGCTCCTCTCGCCGTTCAACTGTTCGGTGATGATCCAGCGGTGCTCAGTCGCGCTGCGCAGATGCTCGACGGAGACGAGGAACTTCTCGATATCAACATGGGCTGTCCGGTCAAAAAGGTCGTCCGTAGCGGTGCAGGAAGCGCCCTGCTCAAAGACCCTGTCCGGGTCGGAAACATCATCGCCGCCGTACGCAAAGCCTACCCGAAGCCGTTGACGGCGAAGATCCGCTCCGGCTGGGACGCCCAGTCGATCAATTATCTGGAGATCGGGCGCATCCTCGAAAGCGAAGGCGCAGATGCGGTCACCCTGCACCCGCGCACTCGCAGCCAGGGCTTTGCCGGTCAGGCGGACTGGGACCAGATCACACAACTCAAAAGCGCCCTCTCCATCCCGGTGTATGGCAGCGGCGATATTTGCTGCGGCGCAGACGCCAGCAGAATGATGAGCCAGACCGGTTGCGACGGTATCATGCTGGGACGAGGCTGCTACGGTAACCCCTGGCTGATCGGCAACTGCCTGCGCACCCTGCAGAATCTGGCGGAAATCGACCCGAAACCGGAGGATGTTTTAAAGGTCGCGCTACAGCATCTCGAACTCCATCGTCAACACTTTGGCGAACGGAAAGCCCTCTTTGAAATGCGCAAACATCTGAGCTGGTACACCAAGGGATTTTCCGGATCGAGTGCTTTTCGTGCCGGGCTGCAGACCATCACATCCTGCCGCGAACTGGAGGACAAAGCACGCGAATTCTTTGCAGAGGTGATCTCAGCATGAGTCAAAACGCCTCAGACACCACAAGCCTCTACGGAATGGTTCTTGAAAACATCGAGGACGCCGTCATTGCCCTCGACCAGGAAGGACGAATCAATCTGTTCAACCCAGCGGCGCAGACCTATACCGGAATCAGCGAAAAGCAGAGCCTCGGTCGTCTGTTTTCCGAACTGTTTTCCCACCAGCAGAACCTCTGCTACCTCGCTCAAACGACTCTCAGCGAAGGGCGCTCTATATCAGATCACGAAAACGTCAAGCTCCGGGGGGTCAGTCCACGCCCGGTCAGCGCAACCGCCTCGCCCCTTCTGACCGCTGACGGCCAGCAGCAGGGCGCGGTGCTGATCCTGCGAGACCTGACCCAGGTCCGCAAACTGGAAGCTGCGGTGCAACGCGCCGACCAGATGGCGATGGTCGGCACCATGTCCGCAGGGCTGGCTCATGAAGTCAAAAACCCGCTGGGAGGCATCAAGGGTGCGGCCCAACTGCTACAGATGGAACTGCAGGACAACAGCGAACTTGGGGAATACCCGCGGGTGATGATCCGCGAGGTCGACCGCATCAACGCCATCATTGAAGAGCTCCTCGACCTGGCCAAGCCACGCACCCCGAAGATCGAACCGGTCAATATCAACCAGATCCTCGATGAGATCATGCTTCTCCAGAAGCAGACCCTCTCCGAACGGGAAATCCGCTTTCAACTCAACCTCGACCCGAGTATCCCCCCGACCCTGGCGGACCGCGATCTGCTGATCCGGCTTTTTCTTAACCTGATTAAAAATGCCGGAGAGGCGGCACCGGTCGGCGGAACCATTCGCGTCGAAAGCCGGATCGACTCGGAATATCAGGTCAACCGATCCGGGTCCCGCGCGGTACCGCTGATACTGATCACCATCCATGATGACGGGCCCGGCATCTCCGCCAAAGAACTGGAACGGATTTTCACTCCGTTCTACACCACCAAAACCGGCGGCAGCGGACTGGGGCTGGCCATCTGCCAGAAGATCGTCACCGACCACGGCGGTTTTCTCAAAATCATGCCTCACCCGGTCAAAGGCACTTCGGTTAAAGTCTCCCTGCCGCTGATCCGTAAACCCGCAGGACATCTCTCTGCTGACACCTAAAAGGAACCACCATGTCCATACAACGTATACTGGTTGCCGATGATGAGGAGAGTATCCGCTGGGTCCTCTCTAAGGCCCTGAAGAAAAAAGGGTTTCAGGTCGACCTCGCCGAAGACGGCACCAAGGCGCTGTCGCTGTTCCGCAGTAACAACTACGACCTGACCGTGCTCGATATCAAGATGCCGGGCATTCAAGGACTCGACCTGCTGCAGAAGTTCCAGGAAGAGAAGCCGGGCATCATGGTCGTCATCATGACAGCAGAATCGACGATGGAAAATGCCATCGCGGCGATGAAGCACGGTGCCTATGATTATCTGACCAAACCCTTCGATCTTGATGCCCTCGACGCGATCATCCTAAAAGCCCAAAAAGCGGCCGAAGTGACCGATCAGCTGGGACAACTCAAAGGGGAGCTGCAGGAGCAGTACAGTTTCGGCCGTACCATCGTCGGCAACAGTCCGCCGATGCAGACCATGTACAAGGACCTGGGGCGTGTCGCACCATCAGACGTCACCGTACTGATCACCGGCGAGAGCGGAACCGGAAAAGAGCTGGTCGCCCGGGCCGTCCACTTTAACAGCCCCCGCCTTGGCAAGCCGTTTATCGCTCTCAACTGCGCAGCGATCCCGCGCGATCTCCTTGAAAGCGAACTATTCGGCCACGAAAAAGGCGCGTTCACTGGCGCTACCGAGCGGAAATCGGGCAAGTTCGAGCAGGCCAACGGCGGCACTTTGTTTCTGGACGAACTGGGGGACATGCCCCTCGAGCTTCAGGCCAAACTGCTGCGGGTTTTGCAGGAGAAAGAGATCACGCGAACCGGTGGTAGCCAGGTCATGCCGGTCAACGTCCGGATCGTCGCCGCAAGCAATCAGGATCTTGCCGGGATGGTCCGCGAAAAAACATTCCGAGAAGATCTTTATTACCGTTTGAATGTCGTCCCCATTCACCTGCCGCCGCTGCGGGAGCGCAAAGGAGACATCGAACCCCTCGTTGAGTTTTTTCTCGGGCGTGCTCAGGATGAGCTCGGAGTGCAGACCCGAGAATGCAGCCAGGAGGCGCTGACGCTGCTCAAAAAGCACTCCTGGCCAGGCAACGTCCGCGAACTGGAAAATATCATCAAGCGGGCCGCACTGCTCTCTCCGAATCAGGTCCTGATGCCCGCTGACTTTCCCGGACTGTTCAGTGACAGCGACATAGGTGGCCAAGACGATTCCCTGGAAACCCTGGTTGCCCGCAAGCTACAGAACTCTCTTGCCCAAATCGACCTGCAGGAGCTCGACAATCTTTATGAAATGGTCTTGCATCAGGTGGAGCGGCCACTGATCAACATCATCCTTCAGCAGACCCGCGGCAATCAGGTCCGCACCGCTGAAATTCTCGGGATCAACCGCAACACTCTGCGCAAAAAGATCCGCACCCTCGACATCGAAGTTAAACGGAAGGATTGACCTCACCTTCCCCCGGATATAAAAAGAGCCACCTGCGAAGGGTGGCTCTTTTTTATCGATTTCTTTCCAGCTGCGTTTCAGTACCCCTCACTCATCCGCGGAGACTGATTTTCAAAGCGGGTAAACTCCCCTCTGAACGTCAGATGAACGGTGCCGATCGGGCCATTTCTCTGTTTCCCGATGACGATCTCCGCGTCCTTTTCGTGGCCTTTATCGCAGGAGCCGTCCCTTTTCTTGCAGGCGTCACAGTAAACCGCATCACGATAGACGAACATGATCACGTCCGCGTCCTGCTCAATCGCTCCCGACTCGCGCAGGTCGGCCATCATCGGTCGCTTGTCAGTACGACTTTCAAGGGAACGGTTCAGCTGAGACAAGGCGATAACCGGCAATTCAAGCTCTTTGGCCAGCGCTTTGAGGGACCGGGAAATTTCAGAAATCTCCTGCTGACGGTTCTCGGTACTGCTACCCCGCATCAGCTGCAGGTAATCGACAACAATCAACCCGAGACCGTGCTCAGCTTTCAAACGGCGCGCCTTCGAACGTAGCTCAAGCACAGAGATCGCCGGGGTGTCATCGATAAAGATCGGTGCTTCGCTCATCTGTCCAGCGCCCATGGTCAGCTTGGGCCAGTCCGACTCACCCAGATGTCCGGTCCGTAGTCGTCCGGCATCCACCCGGGCCACAGAGCAGAGCATCCGTTGCACCAGCTGCTCCTTACTCATCTCCAGGGAGAACACCACCGCAGGCACCTTGGTGTCAGCGTGGGTGGTGGCATATTCGACCACATTCAACGCAAACGCGGTCTTTCCCATCGACGGCCGCCCGGCGATGATGACCAGATCACCCGATTGCATCCCCGCCGTCATCTTATCGAGTTCCAGGTAGCCACTCGGCACCCCGGTCACCAGCTCTTTACGGTCGTACAGTTTTTCGATGGTTTTGAAGGTGTCTTTGAGGATATCCCGCACCGGAAAAAAAGACGGACGGATACGATTTTCAGCAATTTCAAAAATCGATTTCTCGGCCTGATCGAGGATTTCCTCCATATCACCGCCATCGTAACCACGAGTGGCAATATCTGTCGAGACCTGAATCAAGCGCCTGGCAACCGCCTTTTCCTTTACCAGTCGGCAATAGTAGACGATATTGGCAGCGGTTGGCACATAGTCGACCAGCGTCGCCAGGTAGGCACTGCCACCAGCATCATCCAGTTCAGCCGTCGCCTTGAGGGCCGCGGTCAGGGTCACCAGATCGGCCGGTTCATTCTTTTCTGACAGCGCAATTAGTGCCTTGAATATCTTACGGTGACTCTCCCGATAAAAGTCGTCGGGGCTTAGAACCTCAAGGGCGCGATTTAATGCCTCATTTTCCAACAATACGCCACCGAGGACCGACATCTCGGCTTCGAGATTCTGCGGGGGCAGTTTGTGAGAACGGACATCAGCAGCAACAAAATCTGGGAGTGAATTCATCATATCCGGCACAATAACAGAAGAGGACAATCGTGAACAATGCAGAAAAGCGGAGACCCCGAGCAGGCATCTCCGCTTTATCTGAACCATCTCAATACAGCCGTCAGCACCATGACTGACAACGGCATATTTACTCTTCGACGGCAGTCACGACAACCTTCAGCTCGGCGACTACTCCAGCGTCCAGCTTGACGTCAACAACATGCTCGCCAAGGGACTTGATCGGCTCAGCCAACTGAATCTTCTTCCGATCGATAGCGATACCGGCAGCCTGAATCTTTGTTTCCAGATCCATTGAGGTGACGGAACCAAACAGTTTGCCATCTTCACCGGCGCGTTGCTCGAAGCTACACACGACCTTCTCGACCTGAGCCTTGATCCCTTCGGCATCCGTCCGCGCTTTTTCAAGCTTGCGAGACAGCTGACGCTTCTGGTGCTCCAGCTCTTTGACGTTCCCTTCGTTCGCGACCAGAGCCAGCCCTTTGGGGACCAGGTAGTTGCGCGCGTAACCCGGCTTAACGGTAACCATATCGCCGATAACACCAAGCCCTTCCACGTTTTCTTTCAAAATGATGTTCATAATAGACCTCCGTAAACAGTGTCTGTTTCTTTATTTTTTTTGTCGCGGGCGGCGAAAATCGACCCACAGGTCAAACACGCCGACACCGGTCACAATCAACGGCAGCGGATTAAAGAGGAAAACCATCACATAGATCATCCCTTTTAGCGCCGCAGGGTATGCTCTTTTCTGCAAAAAATCAGCAACAACGGCCAGCCCCTGCAAAAAATACAACGGCAGCAGGACCGCGAGTCCATTGCGTGCAACCAGCTGTATCGATTCCTGTGGAATCAGCAATGAAAAACCGACCAGGATCAGCACCCAAATAAGCACAGCGGGCAGGCGCAGTGCCGGAAACGGAACGCCTTCGATCTGGTAATGGTCTTTACGCAGTCGTTGCAGCAACAGCAGGGTCAGTAACTGTACTGCGAGCACTCCGGCAATATACAGGCCGACGAAGGTATCGCGGATAAAATCGGCGACCTGCCGAGCGACCTCTTCCATCTGCTGCAACTGCTGCTGATCAAGATCAGCCCCCTGATAAACCTGCATTGCCGTGTCGATCTCGTTCTGAAGGTAGTGATCGATCAGGGTTGCGGGAGCCTGTCCGCTGACGACAACATAAGAACCGACCAGCACCAGTGCGAGAGCAACAACACAGCAGACCGTCAGTGCCACCGCCCGTTCCCAGGAGAACCGCCGCAGCAACATCGTCGGCAATAGCAGAGCGCTACAGCCGAACAGAGCCGCGTAGGTCAACAGTGTCGGCAGTGGCAGCATAAAACTCAGCGCCAGCACGGTCAGCGATGTCGCCGTCACTCCGGTGCGCAGACCAAAACGCATACAGAGATAACTGATCGGCAATGGGGTCAAGACATTGAGCATCGCCCCCATCGGCCCCAGGCTGCTTCCGCCCAGAAAGCAGAGCAGTGTTCCAGCGACACCGATGATCGTCAGGGCTGCCTGTTGAACCATCAGCAGCTCTCCTTCACCTTACAGATTAAAGCGAGTGTGAAGAGGTGTAAGGCATCAGTGCGATCTGACGGGCATTCTTGATCGCTTCAGCAATTTGACGCTGATGAGCAGCGCAGGTCCCGGAGATGCGCCGGGGCACAATTTTCCCACTCTCGGTAAGATAGTACTTCAAGCTATCAACGTCTTTATAGTTGATCTTCTGTGTCTTATCGGCACAGTAACGACAAATTTTGCGGCGGCCAAAACGACGGCGCGGCGGGCCACTGGGGCGAGAACCTGCGGGACGACTAGATTGAAAAGCCATTTGTATATCTCCTAAGAACTATCTTAAATTATTCAGCGGCTGCAGGTGCAGCATCTTCAGTAGCAGGGGCAGCTTCTTCAGCGACTTCTTCTGCAGGAGTCTCTTCGACGACGCCATCGAAAATGACGGTCAAAAAGCGCAGGACCTTTTCGTCCAGACGCAGGCGCCGCTCATACTCAGCAATAATCTGTGGCTCAGCATCAAAAATCACCTGAACGTAGCAGCCGCGTCCCTGCTTTGCGATCGGGTATGCCAGTTTACGGACACCCCAGTTGTCGAGCTTGAGGATCTCGGCCTTCTGGTCCGTCAGGACCCCCTGAAACTTGTCCACCATCGTCGTCAGATCATCACCGACAACCTCCGGATGGATAATGTAGAGCGATTCGTACGTTTTCATTCTGTAGATCTCCTTACGGGTTAACAGCCCCGGAATCACTCCGGAGCAAGGAATTGCGGGCAACGCGGCCCGCTCGAAACAAGCACTGTTAACACAGCCACCAGGCTATTACAAGAACTTTTCAGATCGTTACACGTTGAAGCGGAAGTGCATCACGTCGCCATCCTTGACCTGATAGTCCTTTCCCTCCAGTCGCAGTAGCCCTTTTTCTTTCGCACCGGTCTCACCATTACAATCGACAAAATCCTGATAGGCGATCACTTCAGCACGGATAAATCCTTTTTCAAAATCGGTATGAATCACTCCGGCCGCTTCGGGAGCCTTTGCGCCAGCCCGTACCGTCCAGGCACGAACCTCCTTGACCCCGGCGGTAAAATAGGTGAGCAATCCGAGCAAACGGTATCCGGCGTGAATCATCCGATCGAGCCCCGCCTCATCCAAACCGAGATCGGCCAGAAACTCCATCTTTTCGTCACCGTCAAGCTCCGAAATTTCAGCTTCGATCTTGCCGCAGATGGTGACAACCTCAGCACCTTCAGCCGCCGCATGCTCACAAACCCTCTGCACAAACGGATGGTTCCCGGCAAGATCGTCCTCGGTGACGTTGGCAACATAGAGAACAGGTTTGATGGTGATCAGGCACAACTCCGCGATCAGCTGGCGCTCATCATCGGTCAGACCGACGGCGCGGGCTGGCCTTCCCTCATTGAGCGCATCGCGAACCCGCTCAAGAATCGCAACCTCGGTCTGTAAAGCTTTGTCACCACTTCTGGCCTGCTTGGCCGACCGTGTCATGCGCTTTTCAACCGTATCCAAATCGGCCAGGTTGAGCTCCGTCTGAATCACTTCGATATCACGCAACGGGTCGACCGAACCGTCGACATGCACCACATTATCGTCTTCGAAACAGCGCACGACATGGGCGATGGCATCAACCTGGCGGATATGCCCCAGAAACTGGTTCCCCAGCCCTTCCCCTTGGCTGGCGCCCTTCACGAGGCCGGCAATATCGACAAACTCCATACTGGTCGGCAACACCGCCTGAGGATTGACAATGCTGGCGAGGACGTCCATGCGCTTGTCGGGCACAGCGACAACACCAACATTCGGCTCAATCGTGCAGAACGGATAGTTCGCAGATTCGGCACCGGCTGAAGTGATTGCGTTAAATATTGTTGATTTTCCAACATTTGGCAAACCGACGATGCCACACTTAAAGCCCATAGTTTTCTCTCTCGTCAAATAGAGATAGCCGGGGCATAACAGCCCCGGCTATCGAATGGTACCCGCTTCTAGTTACTGAACGTTATACGAGCAGTGGAGCAATAACCAAAGCTACAACGCTCATCAGCTTGATGAGAATGTTCATCGCAGGGCCCGAAGTGTCCTTGAAGGGGTCGCCTACGGTATCACCGATAACGGCGGCCTCGTGAGCAACACCACCTTTTTCTTCACCTTCAACCTTGCCTTGCTCGATGTACTTCTTAGCGTTATCCCAAGCACCACCACCATTGGACATCATCAGTGCCAACAGTACACCGGCGAGAGTCGCGCCGGCAAGCATGCCACCAAGTGCTTCTGCACCAAGAATGAATCCCATGGCAACCGGAGCAACAACAGCGACAACACCGGGCAAAATCATCTCTTTAAGTGCAGCAGCAGCAGAGATATCGACACACTTCTGGGAGTCAGGCTTTACACCCTCTTTACCATCCAGCAGGCCGGGGATCTCACGAAACTGACGACGAATCTCATCAACCATCTTACCAGCGGCGCGACCAACGGAAGTCATGGTCAGGGCGCCGATGAAGAAAGGCAGAGCACCACCGATCAGCAGACCGATAACAACCTTAGGTTCAATCAGATTGATCGCTTTGAGACCGACTGTTGTCGCGTAGGCTGAGAACAGGGCCAGAGCAGTTAACGCAGCGGAACCGATAGCGAAACCCTTACCGATAGCAGCAGTGGTGTTACCGATTGCATCGAGGCCGTCAGTGATCTTACGAACATCAGGGCCCAAGCCTGCCATCTCCGAGATGCCGCCAGCGTTGTCAGCAATCGGACCGTAAGCATCGACAGTCATGGTGACACCAACAGTTGCTAGCATACCGACGGCAGCGATACCGATACCGTAGAGGCCGGCACAGTAGTTTGCAGTGAAGATCGCGATACAGATAATCAGAATCGGCAGAGCAGTTGACTCAAGACCAACAGCCAGGCCATGAATAATATTGGTCGCCGGACCGGTTTTACTGGCGTTCGCAATACGAGTAACAGGAGCGTGTGCGGTGTAATACTCGGTGATCTGACCGATCGCGATGCCGGCCAAAGTACCCGCCAGAATGGCCCAGAACACACCAGAGGAAAGGCCATATGCCTTGATAACAAAGAAAGCAGAAACCAGGAAACCACCAGCCGCGACAAAGGTCGTGTAGTGGAGAGCCTTGGCAGGGTCCATCGACTTGAGGACCTTCATCGAAGCGATACCGATAAATGAGAAGACCAGACCGACCATGGCGAGAATCAGCGGCAGTACGATAGCGTTGTCCTGTACGGTGGCACCGCCACCAAGCTTGGTCAACAGTGCGGGACCTGCAGCAGCAGCAATGGCCATCGTTGCGATGATCGAACCAACATAGGACTCGAAGATATCAGCACCCATACCGGCGGTATCGCCAACGCAGTCACCAACATTGTCTGCAATAACACCCGGGTTACGTGGATCATCTTCGGGGATTCCTGCTTCAACCTTACCAACCAAGTCAGCGCCGACATCAGCCGCCTTGGTGTAGATGCCACCACCGACACGCGCAAACAGCGCGATAGAGGAAGCACCCATAGCAAAACCGTTAATGTATTTTACCGTGACCGTATCACCACCGAAGAAGATATAGGCAACACCGACACCGACCAGACCGAGAGAGGCAACAGCCAGTCCCATAACGGCACCACCGTTAAAGGAAACCTCGAGCGCTTTGGCCTGACCATGAAGTCGAGCCGCCTCGGTGGTTCGTACGTTGGCACGCGTAGCGGCCTTCATACCGATAAAACCGCAGGTCATCGAGCAGATTGCGCCACCCAGAAAAGCGAAGGCGGTATTGATCCCCATACCCACGGCGATCAGAGCAAAAACCACGACAATAAAAACTGCGAGGACACGATACTCACGACCCAGAAAGGCCATGGCACCACCATAAATATCCTCAGAGATTTCCTTCATTCTCGCGTTGCCGACAGGCTGAGCTTTAACCATTGTATAAAGCGCAATCGCGATAGCGAACCCGATCGCCCCCAGGATGGGGGCCCACATTTGCAGTTCCATCTGTTCCTTGCCTCTCTTCCCTTGAGTGTTAAAAAGAATCCAACAGATTTTTATTAAACCTGTTCATCGCGGTCTGAACATCTCCGGTGAGCACCGCTTCCACGGCATCGACCGCCGTCTCTATCAGTTCTCCCAGATACGTCATCTCATCGGTTGAAAAACGTCCGAGAACATGACCCGTCGTATTGCCATGAACAGGTTTCCCTATACCAAATCGCAACCGGACGAAATCTTTCCGTCCCAGTACGCTGCAGATATCACGGATCCCATTGTGCCCGCCGTGTCCGCCACCAGGCCGAAGCCGCAGCGCACCGAAGGGCAGATCCAGATCATCATAGACCACAATCAAATCCCCCGGATCAACTCCGAGGGATTGAAAAGCTGCATTCACACTGGCTCCGCTGAGATTCATGAAGGTCTGCGGTTGCAGCAGGGTGGTTTCAACCCCGGCCGCACGCCCGACACCATAAATACCCTGGTAGCCCTTTTTCTTCAGGTTGATGCGATGTCGTTCGGCGAACCGTTCGATTACAGCGAACCCGATATTGTGGCGGGTTCCGACGTATTTCCCACCGGGGTTTCCCAGCCCGACCAACAGCTTCAAGATCTTGCCTATTCTTCGGCGGCGACGCCTTCTTCAGCTTCCGCCTCACCCCCGTCAGTGGCTTCTTCTTTGTGACCCTTCACCGTCAGTACGGTGAAGTTGACATCAAACGGAACCTCAACACCTTCAGGAACGACAACCTCTTCGACGTGGACAACGTCTCCGATGGTCAGAGCTTCAACATTGATCTCGATCGCCTGAGGAACTGCAGTAGGCAGGCAGATAACCTCGAGCTCATGGCGAATTACCTGCAGAGTTCCACCCATTTTTTCACCCTCGGACTGGCCGACGGCAACAACGGGAACCATGAAGTGAACCTTTTTATTCAGATCGATCGCGTGAAAATCCGCACACACCATATCACGACGCAAAGGATGCAGCTCCAGATCTTTGAGAACAACAACCTTGCCATCGAGCTCGCTGGCGCCACGCAGGGTCAGCAAGGTATTCCAACCCGCGTCACCACTGATGGCCGCTTCGAGGGCCTTGGGTTCAAAGGAGATCTTGCTCGGTTCCATCCCCTTACCGTAGACAACGGCCGGGACCTGCCCCGCGGCTCTTAATTTACGGGAAATCCCTTTGCCCGAGGCCTCACGCGAGGTTACGTTCAATTCAATTTGTGCCATCTATCTCTTCCTCCATCCGTCTGGGCAATTCTGCCTTCGATCTGTCATTATTTTTTTAACGGTCATCCACTACACAAACAGTGAGCTGACCGATTCTCCGTTGTGAATTCTCTGTATCGCTTCAGCGAGCAAAGGACCAGCCGAAAGGCTACACAGGTTCTGACACTGCGCGACCTTGGCTTCGGTCGGTATTGTATTGGTGATCATGACTTCTTTGAGCACACTGGACGAGATCCGCTCAAGGGCGGGACCGGACAGCACGCCATGGGTGGCACAGGCATAAACCTCTTGAGCCCCAGCGGTCGCCAGTGCCTTAGCTGCAGTGCAGAGGGTTCCGGCTGTATCAATCATATCATCGACAATCACACAGACCTTGCCGCTGACATCACCGATAATATGCATCACCTCGGACACGTTCGGACCGCTACGACGCTTGTCAATAATCGCCAGCCCGGCATCCAGTCGCTTCGCAAAAGCACGGGCGCGCTCAGTGCCACCGGCGTCGGGCGAAACGACAACGAGACCATCTTGCGGATAACGTTCGCGAATTTCGTCCAGCATCACCGGTGCGGCGTAAAGGTGATCAACCGGAATATCGAAAAAGCCCTGGATCTGCCCGGCGTGTAGGTCCATCGTGAGCAACCGGTCGATTCCCGCCGCCGACATCAGGTCGGCAACCAGCTTGGCCGAAATCGGGGCACGGGGAGCCACCTTGCGGTCCTGACGGGCATATCCAAAATAAGGGACCACCGCATTGATCCGCGCCGCAGACGCACGCTTAAGAGCATCCACCATCACCAGCAATTCCATCAGGTTGTTGTTTGCCGGAGCGCAGGTCGACTGAACGACGTAGACATCCCGTCCACGGACATTCTCGTTGATCTCAACCATAACCTCCCCGTCGGAGAAGGTCCGCACCTTGGCATCACCCAAACTGACATTGAGGTGCTTGCACAGTTCCCTAGCCAACGGTTCGTTCGAGTTACCGGTAAATATCTTTAGCTCGCCCACTAATTTTCCGCCTTTTGAATCAAGAGCTCGATCAATGTACAGCACAAAAGAGTCGCACCGGACAGAAGCACTTGAGAGAGATTCTCATCCATCGAGAATCGAGCTTCCACAGGACAACTCAGCTAGAAAATGGCTGGGGCGCCAGGGATCGAACCTGGGAATGCCGGAATCAAAATCCGGTGCCTTACCGCTTGGCGACGCCCCATTAGTATGAAAGATACAGGATGCAAAAAAAAACGTTTAACAACCGACGCCTGATAGAACGCAAAAACGACAACAGAGCCAGCTCAAAGCGGGGCATCCAGAGGTCGCACAGGATAGGTCGTCCAACCGTAACGGGCGCTGAGTCGTTCGCCAGCGACACGGGCGCTTTCGAAATCGGCATACACTCCGAACACTGTCGCGCCACTGCCCGACATCAGGGCACCGCGAGCGCCGTTGTCGAGAAGCACATCTTTAATATGCTCGATTTCCGGAAACTCCGACACCGTAACGCGCTCGAGATCGTTCGTCATATGAGCAATCAACTCATCGGAGCTCCCGACCGAAAACCTCGGAAGGTTAGCCACTTCGTCGGAAATTGTCAACTGTAAACTTTGGTAAACCCAGGCCGTTGACACCTTAAAACCGGGATGCACCAACAGATAGCAAACCTGCGGCAGAGGGCTCAGCGGCTCAAGCTGCTCACCGATCCCTGTCGCCCATGCGGGCCGACCAAAGACAAAAAAGGGTACATCCGCACCAAGGCTCAACCCCATCTCCATCAGCCGTCTTTGCCCGACCCCCAAATTCAGCATCCGATCGAGTCCGACCAGGACCGTCGCCGCATTAGATGACCCCCCCCCCAGTCCGGCAGCAACTGGAATCTTCTTATCGATATCGATATCTACAGCTCGAGACAACCCTGCCTCGGCGAGAATCAAGCGGGCCGCGCGAGATGCTATATTTTCTTCACCGTCTGCAAGAGCCACCCCCCGACAGCAAATCGGCCCGGCCTCATCATGAACAGTCAAGCGGACCCGGTCACACAGATCGACGCGCTGCATCGCCATGGCCAACACATGATAGCCGTCCGTACGCTTACCAAGAACATGAAGACAGAGATTGATTTTAGCCGGTGACAATAAGTCGCATTGAATCATCTTGATCTTTATCTCCCCTGACAAAACAGACGCGACATCGTTCTCCATCCAACAGCTGGCTGTCAAGCCTATTGCGCCCCCCACGCTCGCGTTCCCGAGAGAAAGCCCCCCCCAAATCTGCCCCCATCCGGTATTCTGCACTCAACAAAACCCGGTTATAAGTTGAACAGCTGAAAAGTCGCCCCGCCGTGGCCAGATTTCGCCACTACAGGCGCTTATTCGCCTACAGCTACCATGACAGCGCCTAAAAAAAACGCTCCAACGCCTTAGATAGAGCAGATTCCAAATACCTCCCTCACTGGCACCATCCTTGCTGAGCATTGAGCTGAGAGAAATAAAATATCATTCTGTTTTGCCTTATTGTTGCGCGACTGCACACTTCTAAAACCGATGAAAGTTCTTACGTGTATATGTTGTTCCGCTTTTTTTGCCTACTCGTTCTTTTCTTGCTGTTCACAACGACGGCGCACGCGGAACCACTCAGGATCAAACTTGAAACAGGGGAGCATGCAGGAACTGCCGACCAGTTGAGCATCAGCTACCTGCAAAAACTCCTGGAAGAACGCTCGAATGGACGGCTCAAAACGGAGCATACCGGGACCCAGACCGAAACGCTGGGCAATCTCGGACTGCTTGAACTCGACCGCCTGACGGACAGTCCGTATGTGCAAGTCTTGCAGGTTCCGTTTCTGTTCACAGACCGCAGCCACCTGCACGCCACCCTGAACAACGAACAGATAACTGTCGAACTACTGAAACCGCAGGCCGGAATCGTCCCACTGGCCTACTGGGACAACGCAGCACTCCACCTTATCGGAAAGGCCAACGCACCGGCCGGCAATAAGAACTCAAGCTGCCGAGACGTGACGGCAGCTCAAAACGAACTGGGCCCCAGCAAGACCCTTGCAACTGAGGCAGCGCCAGACAGCCTGACGATCAGCACGCACCGCTACAGGATCCGGGTTCTGGCCGCAGACCAGGACTTCTGGGACACAGTCCCCAAAGATCTGCGGATCATTATTAACGGGGCGGTCAAGGATGCGACCCGCTACCACCGGGAACTTATTGAGCAGCAGGATCTCGTGGAGAAAAATCTACTCAAAACGCTCGGAGCGCGGGCCGATCGCATCTCGCCCTCGCAGCGCAGCATCCTGAGACGATGCGCTCTGCAAGCCGTCCCGCTGGAAATGTCAGCGCTGATTGATATGATCAAGAACATCGATTCGTCCGGACCGTAACACACGGCCCGAAACATGTTGTGCGTTGTCCCTTTGACAACATTACAAACACCCAATTCAAGAAAAAAGGAGAGACAAGGATGTCAAAAAGCATGCGTCTTATGATCACCCTGCTGGTCACACTCGCACTGGTCGCATCGGCAACCCTCGCCATGGCCAGACCGATCGTCATCAAGTTTTCCCACGTCGTCGCCGAAAACACCCCCAAAGGCCAGATGGCGAACAAATTCAAAGAACTGGTCGATGAGCGCCTGGCCGGAAAAGTTGAGGTCGAGGTATTCCCTAACTCCCAGCTGTTCGGTGACAACAAGGTTCTCGAAGCCATGCTGCTCGGCGACGTCCAACTGGCGGCCCCCTCCCTGTCAAAGTTCAACAAATACACCAAGTCTCTGCAGATTTTCGACCTGCCCTTCCTCTTTAAAGACATGGCTGCCGTCGAGAAGTTTCAGCAGGGTGAAGTCGGCCAGAAGATGCTGATGTCTATGAAAAAGAAAGGCCTGATCGGTCTCGGCTACCTCCACAACGGCATGAAGCAACTGTCCGCCAGCAGCGCCCTCCGCATTCCCGCTGATGCCAAACACAAAAAATTCCGGATCATGAGTTCCGACGTGCTGGCAGCTCAATTTGAAGCGATTGACGCGATGCCGCTGAAAAAGCCCTTCTCCGAGGTCTTTACCCTGCTGCAGACCAAAGCGATCGATGGCCAGGAAAACACATGGTCCAATATCTATTCCAAAAAATTCTATGAGGTTCAGCCCTATATCACTGAATCCAACCACGGCGTACTCGACTATCTTGTCATTACTTCCGCTGAATTCTGGATGGATCTGCCCGAGGACATCAAAGTCGAAGTCAAAAAAGCTCTCGACGAAGCAATCACGTTCGGCAATAGCGTCTCAGCGCAAAAAGCGATCAATGACCGCCAGAAGATCATCGACTCCAAGCGTTCCAAAATCGTTGAACTGACCGACGCTGAGCGTCAGCAGTGGGTAGAAGCGATGAAACCAGTCTGGAAGCAATTTGAAGGGGAAATCGGCAAAGAGTATATCGACGCCGCAATCCAGTCGAATTAAAGGACAATCCGCATCCCGGACTTCACCAGTGGGGTCCGGGACTGTTTTCAAGGCATGATTTTTATGAGGTCTGAATATGTTTAGTCGGATAATCAACAGTATTGAGGAGACGATCATCTGTCTCCTGCTGGCGTCCATGACGCTACTGGTTTTTTTTGAAGTGCTGATGCGCTTCGGCTTCGGAACCGGGGTGATGTGGGCTCAGGAACTGACTCTACACCTTTCGGCCTGGATGGTCCTGTTCGGAGTCTCTTACGGCATCAAAGTCGGTGCCCATATCGGGGTTGACGCCCTTGTAAAAATCCTGCCGCCACTGGCCCGCAAAATCATCGGTGCAGTGGCCATCTGCGCATGTCTGTTTTACACCGGCCTGTTCGGCAAAGGCGCCTGGGTCTATCTGGAGAAAATGCACAAAATCGGCATCGAACTTGACGATATGCCGATCCCGAAGTGGATCGCGCATAGCATCCTGTTGATCGGCATGATCCTCATCGCCATCCGACTGGCGATGCTCCTCTGGGGCGTTTTTACCGGCAAGAACGAAGGATTCACCCTTGCGGACGAAGCCAAAGAGAGTATGCATCTGGCTGAAGAGACCAAAGCCGCTGCCCAGGGAGGTGATTCGGCATGACCACTGCTGCACTTTTTTTCATCCTGCTCATCTGCCTGCTCACAGGCATGCCGATCGCATTTGCGCTGGGGCTTTCCAGTATCACTACGATTCTGCTGTTTTCCAACGATTCACTGGCTTCCATTGCGCTGAAACTCCTTGAAGCGACATCGGAGCATTACACGTTACTGGCGATCCCTTTCTTTATCCTGTCATCAACTTTTTTATCGACAGGTGGAGTCGCGGCCCGCATTATCAATTTTGCCATCGATTGCGTCGGCTGGATCCGCGGCGGACTGGCCATGGCTTCGGTTCTGGCCTGTATGATTTTCGCGGCGGTTTCCGGTTCTTCGCCTGCGACCGTTGCCGCCATCGGCTCAATTGTTATCGCCGGGATGGTCAAGCAGGGCTACCCCAAAGCGTTTGCGGCAGGTGTTATCACCAATGCCGGCACCCTCGGCATCCTGATCCCGCCCTCTATCGTCATGCTGGTTTACGCTGCCGCAACCGAAGAATCGGCAGCCCGCCTGTTCATGGCCGGTTTCGTACCCGGTATCATGATGGGAACCATGTTGATGCTCGTCATCTACATCGTTGCCCGGGTCAAGGGCCTGCCGGCTCAACCCTGGGTCGGTTTCGGCAACCTGCTTAAATCGAGTTTCAGTGCCAGCTGGGGACTGATGCTGATCGTCATCGTCCTCGGTTCCATCTATGGTGGCATCTGCAGCCCGACCGAAGCGGCGGCAATCTCCGCTGTTTATGCGTTCATCATCGCTATTTTCGTCTATCGCGACATGGGCCCCCTTAAGGGTGTTGCCTGGAAAAACGAAGGGGACGGCGGGCCGACGATTCTTGTCCGCAATCTACTGTTGACCCTCAAGGCCTTTCCGCAAGCCCTGTTTCACCGAGACACCAAAAAAGTCCTGATGGACTCATCTAAAGTCTCGATCATGTTGCTATTCATCATCGGCAATGCCATGCTCTTCGCCCACGTCCTGACCACCGAACGGATTCCGCACCATATCGCCGAAATCATCGTCGGCTGGGGTCTGCCGGCCTGGGGATTCCTCATCGTCGTCAACATCCTGCTCCTGATCGCCGGCAATTTCATGGAACCGTCGGCGATCCTGCTGATCATGGCACCGATCCTCTTTCCGATCGCGGTCCAGCTGGGCATCGATCCGATCCACCTCGGCGTTATCATGGTCGTCAACATGGAAATCGGCATGATTACACCGCCGGTCGGACTCAACCTGTTTGTCACCTCGGGCATTACCGGAGAAAGTATCACCTGGGTACTGCGTGCGGCACTGCCTTGGCTGCTGATCCTGCTGGTCTTCCTCGCACTGATCACCTACATTCCGCAGATTTCTCTGTTCCTGCCGGAATACATTGATCACCTCAAAGGCTACTGATCGCAGCACACATGATGACCATAAAAAAAAGGCGAGACTCCCGTGCGGAGCTCGCCTTTTTTCTTGGTCCAGAAGCGACTTCGGTTGCTACTCGGCAATCAGTACGATCGGCGCTTCGAGATAACTCTTTACTGTGCCGAGAAAGCCTGCCGCATCGGCGCCATCAAGAATACGGTGATCGGCAGAGAGGGTCAGGCGCATGATCGGTGCGACCGCCGGTTCGCCCTGATCGTCAACGACAATTTCACCCTTGACCGTTCCCACGGCAAGAACTGCCGCCTGCGGAGGAGTGATAATCGCGCAGAAAGACTCGACACCCAGCATCCCCATATTGGTCATTGTAAATGTCGCATCATCCATCTCCGCCTGATCCAAGGTTCCCTCATGGGCCCTGTCTGCCAGACGTGCGGCCTCATCACTCAACTGCCGGAGGGTCATATCTTCACAGTGCCGGATCACCGGATAGTAGAGGCCCCGCTCGCTTTCGACAGCCATCGCCAGATCAACATGAGCCTGTTCGATACCGCGCTCACCATTCCACAGGCTGTTCACCCACGGCTGCTCCTGCAGAGTATGACTAATCGCCGCCAGGACAAAATCATTGATGGTGAAGCCAAGATCCTTGCGGAAACGGATCACATCGGTCATATCGACAGTGACCGTGACATAAAAATGAGGGATCGTCTTCCACGCCTCTTCCATTTTCCGCGCCAGCAGGCGGCGCAACTTGACCGACTTGCGCTCGGGCGCACCCTGTTGCAGTTCATCGTCAGCGTCACCGGCCGGCGATGTCATCGGAGTTTCTATCTGCGGCAGGCTGCTCGTTGCTGCAGAGCGGGACCGCTCGACATCCGCCAGCACGATGCGACCGGCCGGACCACTTCCATGCAACATCGCTAAATCGACCCCCAGATCCCGGGCCAGTTTCCGAGCAGCCGGCGATGCCGGTACGACCGATCCGCGGTCCACATCAACCTGCGTTTCAGAAACAACCAACAGCAAGTCGCCGACTTGTGCCACCGCCCCTTCGGACACAGCCAGAGAAACCACCGTTCCGGTCACCTGGGATCGGATCTCTACGGTATCAAGATCAACGGCCAGCTCTGCGACGACCTGATCCTTCTGAACATCTCCCCCCTCAGCCACCCGCCACGCCATAAGGGTCGCCTCTGTCATGGTGTCATTGACTTTCGGCAAACAAATTTTCACGCTCATCGGCAAAACCTCCTGAAGAAAGTATCTCCCATAAAAGCCGGAGTTATCATAGCCCGATCCATCGCCTGGACAATAGAAAATTCTCCAGTGGCTGAACAGCAGGGGGCATACATTCAATTTGCCACATCCATCGAAAATCGGGTAATCTCAAGAAATCTCTATCTGCCACCTCTTGCCCGGGAGTTCCCGTGTCCCCAACTCTGATTCTGATCGCCCTGACAGGGGGCATGTGCACCGGTGTTCTGGTGCTGTTGACCGTAGAAAGTCTTCTGAGCATCATCAGCGCCCTCCACGGCGCACTGATGACGCGCTGGAAAAAACTCACTAACGCAGCCTCCCCGGGGCAGATCAAAACCGGCATTCTGGTGCGCCTACTGCTGAATAAAACGGTACTTTTCATCATCGCTATTACTGTTTCAGATGGCGCTCATGGATATTTTCAACCACTTCTCCGAGCGGAACACACATCAACCCCCGACCTGATTTATAAAATCACCGCGCTGTTCACGGCTGTACTCTGCGGTCGAATCGCCATCCAGCGCCTCCGTCTCAGCTGGATGTTATCCCACCAAGTCGGGTACGCAGAAAAACGACAGAGAACCTTTTTATTACGATAAGACTATCAATCATTTGCAAGGAGAGAGGATCTATGAGCAGACAGAACAGTGATGCAGGGATGCCGATCCGGATCACCCTCGAGCCGGGGACATACTTCCGCTGTACCTGCGGAAAGTCGCAAAACCTGCCGTTCTGCGACGGCGGCCACTCCGGAACAGAGCTGCCACTGCGCTTTGAGATTGAAGAGAAAAGGGTCGTTTATCTGTGCAGCTGTGGAGAGTCGAAGACCCAGCCTTTCTGCGATGAAGGCTGCGGTGTGACGCTCCCGCTCAACGAACGGGTTCGCTGAACTGTCCCGAGCCTAGATCGACTGAGAACCCCTGAGCGACAGGATCCCCCGTAGCCTTGTAGAGATTGGCCCCTCCCCTGAAGACCAGATGGCTATACCGGCCATAGTGGGAGATTTTTCGAGCAACAGCTTGAGCAGCGGAAGCGGAGAGGGGATGAAACAGGGCAACAACCCGGCCGGTCTCCGCCGTCTTTTCACTGACAAACAGACTGTGGTCGAGGTCCTGATAGCGCACACCGCGCCAACGGAACCATCCTTCCCCTGCCTGCAGATGAGACAATCCGGTGGCCGACCGGACAGACGGAGAAGGCGCACCGACGAACAGAAGGTCCCGTCCTGTCGCCTGCTCCGCCACGAAACTGGCCCAATCGATCACCTCGGCACCTTGTTGCTGCAGTCCGAGCAGCAGGTCGTGTGATGCCAGAAAGAGCGGATCATCCGGCGCTGGCACGACCACCAACAAGTTCGTACTGGCACGCAGATCGTTGATCGTCGCAGGCAGTTCCGCCGGAAGAAATGTCCGGAAAATATCAATCCCGGGGTCCCCCACCAGTTTCAGGACCGGGGCATCGGTCCTGAAAACAAACGACGTGCGATCTCCGTCAACGGCCATGCAGCGCTCGACAAGTCCCGCCTCGGTCTTGAGTTGCAGCGCCAGTTTGAGCGCGAAGGGCAAGCCCGTCTGAACGACAACACCCCGCACTTCCCGTCCGGCCCCTGTGTCAACCACACGCACATCTTCGAACGATAATCGGGCGGCCCCTGACCGATAGATCCACTGATCGAAAAAGTCGGTCAAATCGGTATTGGATGCCTGCTCAAAGATCCGCTGTAGATCGCTCCAGGAAAAGCGCTGTCCGCGCCCCTCGGCGACCACGCCTCTGAGTCCGTCCCAGAACCCTTCCTCACCGATTTTGCGGCGCAGCATGTGAAACACCATCGCTGACTTGCCATAACCGATCGCCTGATCTGTTTTAGAGCGGCGAGAGACAAAGGCTTCCAGCGGATAATCGTCATCGGCCGAAACCAGTGAGGCATAATCGCGCAGAAGCTTTAAGCGATAATCCCGCCCATGACCCTCCGAAAGCTGTTCCTTCAAGAGATAATCCGAAAGATAGCTGGTCAGACCTTCCGCCCAGTTGCCGGTGGCGTAATCCACCCCCACGACATTGCCGAACCAGGAATGAACCAGCTCGTGAGGCAGGCTGGTGTGCGGAATAAACGGCAGAGATATGATGTGACTGCCCAGTAATGTCCAGGAGGGCAGACCGTATCCGGTCGGCAGAAAATTTTCGACAACCGCAAATTTTTCATACGGATAAGGTCCAAGCAGTCTCTGAAAAAAACGCAGATACTTCTTGGTGGGATCCAGATAGGTCGAGGCCAATGCCGCATTCTGCGAGCCGAGGAAGGCCAGCACCTGAATATCGCCAAGCTGATCGGAGAAGACCTGGTAATAACCGGCGGCCAGTGCCAGCGGGTCACGGGAAGCGTCCACCTTCCATTCGATGAAACTTGTCCCGTCAGCAGTCCCATAGTCACCCAGTCGGCCAGAGGTCACCCCGTAAAAACCGACCGGCCCTTCAATCCGCAGCGAGATCGGGCCTTGGGGCAGTCCTGATTGTGGATACCAGGCCGTTGATGGTGACAGGTAGGCCCCTTGTGCCCCGATGGTGGCACCAACCCCAAAGGACGGATCTTCGACCCCGATCGTCGTCTGCGGAAGAGGATCATCGTAACGGATTCGATAGCTCAGTACGATCTCCGGCATATCTTTCTGCGCCGTTGGCAGCAAAAACGACAGGCGACCGGCGTCAAACCGATAGGTGAGCGGGATATTGTTTGCCGTCAGATGCTCAATATGCGCCTGGGGAGACAGACTCAAGCGACAGTCCTGATCTGCGCCAACGCTTGCCAGACCAAGGCGCGCAGTCGCCGTCAACTGTTGTTCTTCCGGCTGCAAGCGGACAGTCAGATGGGAGAACGCGACGGAACAGCAGTACGCGACGGACGGAAATAATCCGCCGGCCACAAACAGACAGCTCAAGATCAGGGCACAACAGGTACGCATCTAACGATTATAACTCCCGATGCTGTTGTAAAATCAACCCCTCCAGGCTGAAGCGGGTTCAACAAACCCCGCACTGCTGACACTGTTCCGAACAACGAGGCGTCAACTGACCAGACACAGCCCGCTGATACTCGCACCATAAATAATCGCGCGACACCCCCGGGGCGATCACCTCCCACGGGAAACGTTCGTCAGCTGATCGCACGCGTTCGATATAAAAGGCGGGATCGATGCCCACTCTCCGGCACGCCTGTTTCAGATTCAGACCTTCGGCCAACAGAGGCAGCAACTGTGCAACGCGGCGATCTCCACGCGCCAAAAGAGCCTGCAAGCGGGCACCCCGGATCGATTCGCAGTGCAGTTGCGTATTCGGCATGCGCGCAATCGCAGACCGCATCCCCTGCAACCGCTTTTTCAGCACCTTTTCCGCTTCCATGCCGGCCCACTGCAACGGGGTAAAAGGCTTGGGGATAAATGGATTCAGGCTCAGCGTCACCGTTCCCAGCGCCCCTCGCGCCTGTCCGGCCGCACGCCAGATCAAGCGGATCTTTTCCACCAGGGTCAAAAGTTCATCAATGTCGTCCTGCCCCTCGGTTGGTAGTCCGATCAGAAAATAGAGTTTGAGATGGCGGATACTTCCATCGGCGAGGAGATGGACAGCGGCCAGAATCTGCTCCTCCGTCAACCCCTTATTGATGAAATCCCGTAGCCGCTGGCTGCCGGCTTCGGGTGCCAGTGACACCGTGCGATGACCGGACTGCTGCAGCGCCAGGACATCGTCTGCGGTTAAGGCGTCAAGGCGCAAACTCGAGACCGAAATCGTGCCCCCCTTCTCCAGAACCTCTGCCTGTATCGTCGAAAACGCGGGGTGATCGGCCACCGCCGCTGCGACCAGTCCGATCCTGTCCTGTTCACAGAGGCCGGTCTCAATCTGCGGTCTAAGAGTCTCAATGGAACGGCTGCGCTCAGGAAGATAGATATACCCCGCCGCACAAAAACGGCAGCCGCGCGAACAGCCGCGAGAAATTTCGACGAGAGACATGTCACGGAATTCAGTCTCACTGGTATGAATAAAAGATCGACTGGGGGAATCATCAAGATCGGCAAGGTAGCAGCGGGCAACCCTGGCAGGAGCCTGCCCACGGGGCGCTATTGCAGCGACCTGTCCACCGTCAGCGTAATCGATCGAATACAGCGATGGCACATAAATACCAGGCAGTTGGGCCAACCGGTTACGCAGTTCAGTGCGCGGACCATCATATCCCATGAGCAGATCCAGCAATGGGGGCAGAATCGGTTCCGCTTCCCCTACCGCAACCATATCGACCAGATCCGCGACCGGTTCGGGATTGAGAAAAGCGCAGACCCCACCCATCAGCACGAGCGGGTCGTTTTCGGTGCGCTGGTCAGAAAAGCAGGACAGGTGACCCAGCTGCATCAGAATAGGAATATGGACAAAATCGTTTTCAAAAGAGACCGACAATGCGATCAGATCGAACTCACACAGCGGAGTCTGCGATTCCAGAGAGAACAGGGGGAAACCGGTTCGCTGATGCTCGGCCAGGTCGTCAGTGTCAGGGAGACAAAAACGCTCACATGAGCACCCATCGCGACTATTCAGCAGATGGTAGACCGTCTGGAACCCGAGGTTGCTCATCGCATGGTGATAGGTGTTGGGATAAACAAGGGCAACACGAAATGAACCGGTGCGAGACGCAGGCGATGCACCCCGTTCCGTTGCCAAGCGCTGGCGGGCTTTTTCGATCAAATTCCGGGACATTTTTTCTCCCTAGAAGGACTCAACCCAGCCCAGATGGAACCCGAAATCGGGACTGTTGTCGAAGGTAACGGCATTTTCGATGACGCCGAACTCGAACACACCGGCAGTCCGGGTTCTATATTTCAGCCCCAGATGGATTTCATGTGATGGCTCGTTCAAGCCGGATACATTTTCGATCGCTTCTTCATAGGGCATGTACTGCATCAGCAGGGTCGTCCGCTCTGTCCACTGGTAACCGAATGCAAGCAGCCCGCCGAACTGCCTGTCCTTCATCGCGATCGGCGTGGCCCCCAGCTCATCGCTGACCTGGTCGTGTTCATACAGGCAAAGGGAAACCAGTGCGTGGGCATACCAGCGTGGCGACAGACGCTTCGCCAGACCGAACGATATTCCGTAGTCGAGGGGGTGTGTCTCCACAAACCCTTGCGCAGATTCCAGCCCATAGCGGAGCGATACCGACATGTTCATGGCGGGGATGGCATGATCCCCATCGGTCAAATCATAGGTCGCAAACAGGGTCACACCATTGTTGTTAAAGACATCCGCTTTGGTCTCTTCTGTCGTTGCACCGACACGCCCGACGCGGCTTAATCCTTTTTTGACCTCATCACGACCATTCTGACTCATCCCGACGATATCGTGAAACGACTGGATAAAACCATCCATCTGTCCGCCAAAATAGTGGCGATTATCATAAACCAGCCCGAGCCCGAAGGCGTCGTTGAAGCCATAACCGAATCCGATCTGGCCATCCAGCATCTCGTAATCGAAGTAGTACGACTCCTCCTCCGCCCAAACATTTGACCAGGTCGTCGTCATAAACGCACCCCAGCCCGGTACCACGCTCCCGGCCGGAATCGGAGGCATAATCATTCGCAAACTCTGCACCGGCGACTGTGAACGCATGTGGAGAA
>PKUC01000062.1 GCA_002868865.1 Desulfuromonas sp.
GCACGCTGCATCGGAACAAACCCGCATAAATACGGACGATCGAGGACAACACCCAAGCGGATCAGTGCGCCTCCGCCCAGTTCTTTCCGCAACCGATATCGACCTTGAGCGGCACATCCAGCGGCACAGCGTTCTCCATCTCGGCACGGACCAGCTCCCGGATTTCGTTCCGCTCTGCCTCGGGGACATCGAACACCAACTCATCGTGAACCTGCAGCACCATGCGGGTTGCAAGCCCTTCCTCGCGTAAACGACGATCAATATTCACCATCGCCACCTTGATGATATCCGCAGCGCTGCCCTGAATCGGGTAGTTGATAGCGTTGCGTTCGGCGTAGCTGCGCAGCGCTCCGTTTTTGCTGTTGATCTCCGGAATGGCACAGCGCCGCCCGAGGATCGTAGTAACATACTGATTCTGGCGGGCCTGCTCCTTCTTCTCTTCAAGAAAATTCAACACCGCAGGATACCGCTCAAAGTAGTTATCGATAAACGCCTGCGCCTCCTTACGACCGATCCCCAGGTCTTTGGCCAGACTGAAGGCGCCCATCCCGTAAAGCACACCGAAGTTGATGGTTTTGGCCTGGCGGCGCATCTCTTCATCGACCAGATCAGGAAAGACGTTAAAAATCTCGCTGGCGGTGCGGCGATGAATATCCTCTTCGGCGACGAAGCTCTCCTTGAGTGCGGTGACATCGGCCATGTGCGCCATCACCCGCAGCTCGACCTGTGAATAATCCGCAGAAAGCAAAATATTACCGTCGGCGGGGATAAAGGCCTCGCGGATACGGCGTCCCTCGCTGGTGCGGATCGGAATATTCTGCAGGTTCGGATCGCTGGAACTGAGGCGGCCGGTATTGGTCACCGCCTGATTAAAGGAGGTGTGGATCCTCCCGGTCTCAGGATTAACCAACTTCGGCAGGGCGTCGGTGTAGGTACTCTTCAACTTGCTCACCGAGCGATACTCCAGAATCTGCCGGGCGATCTCATGCTCCGCAGCCAGTCCGGTCAACACCTCGACATTGGTGGACCAGCCGGTCTTGGTCTTCTTCCCTTTGGGCAGGCCAAGCTTTTCGAAAAGAATTTCACCGAGCTGCTTGGGAGAATTGATATTGAAGGGGCCATCCGCCAGAGCAAAGATCTCCTTTTCGAGGAGGACAAGCTTGGCGGCCATCTCTGCGGACAGTTGCCCGAGGAAACCGGCATCAACCCTGACTCCCTGCCATTCCATCCGGGTCAATACCCCGACCAGCGGCATTTCGATGTCGCGAAACAGCTCATCCGGCACCCGCTCCTGCAACTGCGGCAACAGCTTATCGGCGAGACGCAAGGTGATATCGGCGTCCTCAGCGGCGTAGATCGTGGCCTTTTCGACCTCAACTTCACTGAAACAGATCTGTTTTTTGCCGGTGCCGGTCATTTCACTGTAGGGGATCATCCGATGATTGAGATGATCGGACGCCAGGGCATCAAGACCGTGTGATTTGGCTTCGGGGCAGGCCAGATAAGAGACCACCATGGTATCGACCGCGACCCCCGCAAGCACAATTCCGGCCCGCCGCAAGACCAGATCGTCGTACTTGATGTTCTGGCCGATCTTTTCCAGGGTGGGGTCTTCCAGCAGCGGCCTTAATCTGTCCAGCACCAATTCTCTGGGCAGTTGTGTCGGCGCTCCGAGATAATGATGCGCCAGCGGGACATACCAGGCCTGCTCCGCCTGCACAGCAAAGGAAAGGCCCACCAGATCGGCCTGAACCGCATTGAGACTGGTTGTCTCCGTATCGAGGGCGAACCGACCCGCCTTACGCAGGGTATCAACCAGCACATCCAGTTCGGGTTCGGTGAGGATAGCCTGATAGTTCTCACCGCTGGCCTTGCGCTGAACCGAAAATTCCTGCAGCAGCTTATGAAACTCCAATCGTTTGAACAGATCTGACAGCGCTTCGTTGTCCGGTTCGGAGAGGGCAAAATCGTCGTAGTCCGTCTCGATCTCCATATCGTCAACCAAGGTCACCAACTTCTTAGACAGCAGCGCCTGTTCGGCAAAAGTGGTCAAATTTTCCTTCCGCTTCCCTTTGAGCTGATCGAGGTTGTCGAGCAGATTTTCGATCGTGCCGTACTGATCGATCAAAAGCTTGGCGGTCTTCTCACCGATCCCCGGCACGCCGGGCACGTTGTCCGAACTGTCTCCCGCCAGACCCTGCACCTCGACAACACGGTCCGCCCCCCCGAAGCGTTCGGCGACTTCAGCCGGACCGGACACTTTGCCTTTCATGGTGTCAAGAAGCCGCACCCGCTCGGTCACAATCTGCATCAGGTCTTTATCGCCGGTGACAACGGTGACCTCTGTTCCCTCGGACGCATACCGCTTGGCCAGAGTAGCAATAATATCGTCGGCTTCAAAACCGACCTGTTCGATCGCGGGCATGTTAAACCCCCGCACCACATCCTTGATCCAGGGAATTTGCGGCACCAGATCTTCGGGCATGGCACTGCGGTTGGCCTTGTAATCAGGATAAATATCCTTGCGGAAAGTCGGTCCCTTAGCGTCAAACACCACCGCCAGGTGATCCGGCCGTTCATCACGGACCAGACTCATCAGCATCTTGGTAAAACCGTAAACGGCGTTGGTCGCCTCCCCTTTTGAATTGGACAGGTGGCGAATCGCGTAATAGGCGCGATAAATATAGGACGAGCCATCAACCAGGTAGAGTTTTTGCGGTGCAGCGGACATGCGCAGCCTTTCTGAAATCGGGTCAGGAAAAGTCGATTATTTCACAGCATCGGACAAAGGAAAAGTCTGGAAATCGTTACCAACTTGCCAAAAATATTTAAATGGATGAATCATTGACAGATCGGTACCATTTTTATTAGGTTCTCGACTATAATTGTGCTCCGGGGGCGTGAACGACCCCGATCCACAGCGCCCACAATCGGGCCTCACGGCACACCTCGACATGCCGCATGACATTGTCTGAACACCTGTCACGGAGAGACCCAGATGAATGACGATTTTGACGATCACAACGATGAACAGAATAATTCGATCGAGTACGAAATCGAGATAGAAACGGATGCCGAAATCCAGGCCGTACCCGACGAAGGGCTGGTGCTGGCGCGGGATATGCTGCCGAACGACCTGACCATCATCCCCCTACGGCCACGCCCGGCGTTTCCCGGCGTCATTATCCCCCTGACCGTCAACGGCCGTGACAGGGTGAGAACCATCAAAGAAGCGATGGGCAACCAGAACCAGACCATCGGTCTCGTCATGGTTGAAAACCTCGACCAGGAAGACGCCGCCGACAACCTTCAGCCGGTCGGCGTGGCGGCCAAGATCCTCAAGCTGATCCATGCTGAGGAGGATACCGCGCACGTGCTGGTCAACAGCCTGGAACGCTTCAGCATCGATCATGTCGAAACCAGAGACGACATCATCCACACCCGCGTCACGTACCACCTCAGCGCCGAAATGAGCAACAACCCGGAGCTTAAAGCCTACTCGATGGCAATCATCTCGACGCTCAAGGAGCTGGTTCAGATCAACCCGCTCTATTCCGAAGAGATCAAGCTCTTTCTCGGACGCTCCAGCATGGACGATCCGGCCCGCCTGGCCGATTTTGCCGCCAACCTGACCAACGCCGACGGCTTTGAGCTTCAGGAGGTCCTGGAAACCTTCGACGTCCGCTCCCGTATTGACAAAGTCCTGATTCTGCTCAAAAAGGAGCTGGAAGTCTCGCGTCTGCAGACCCGCATTTCGTCTCAGATCGAGGAGAAGATCTCGGCCCAGCAGCGCGAATTCTTCCTGCGAGAACAGTTCAAGGCGATCAAAAAGGAACTGGGGCTGGAAAAAGAGGGGAAAACCACCGAGATCGAAAAATTCCAGAAACGTCTCAAAGGGCTGACCCTCAATGATGAAGCGCAAAAAGCGGTGGATGAAGAGATCGAAAAGCTGCAACTGATCGATCCGTCGTCACCCGAATACAACGTCAGCCGCAACTATCTGGACTGGCTGACCATTCTGCCCTGGGGCAAGTTCAGTAAGGACGCTTACGATCTCAAACGCGCCCGGCGGGTTCTCGACCGTGACCACTACGGTCTGGATGACGTCAAAGAGCGGATTCTGGAGTTCATCGCCGTCGGTAAAATGAAAGGCGACATCTCCGGCTCTATCCTCTGCCTCGTCGGCCCCCCAGGTGTCGGCAAAACCTCGGTGGGCAAGAGTATCGCCGATGCCCTCAAGCGAAAATTCTACCGCTTCTCGGTGGGTGGTATGCGCGACGAGGCGGAGATCAAAGGCCACCGCCGCACCTATATCGGCGCCATGCCGGGCAAAGCGATCCAGGCGATGAAAAGCGCCGGCACCGCCAACCCCGTGCTGATGCTCGATGAAATCGACAAAATCGGCGCATCGTTTCAGGGCGATCCGGCCTCGGCACTGCTGGAGGTCCTCGACCCCGAGCAGAACGATAGCTTTCGCGATCACTATCTGGATGTGCCGTTTGACCTCTCCAACGTGGTGTTTATCGCCACCGCCAATCAGCTCGACACCATCCCGGCACCGCTGCTCGACCGCATGGAGATTATCCGCCTGTCCGGCTATATCCTTGAGGAAAAAGTGGAAATCGCCAAACGCTACCTGATCCCCAAAGCGTTGAAAAACCACGGGCTCGACAAGAAACAGGTCAGTATCCCCAAAGCGACCCTGACCGAAATCATCGATCGCTACGCCCGTGAGGCCGGAGTACGCGGCCTGGAAAATCGAATTAAACGGATCATGCGGAAAGCGGCAATGGAATTCGCCGAAGGTCGCGAGGACAAAATCACTGTCACCAAAAAAGACCTCCAGGAGTTCCTCGGCAAACAGGTCTTTGCTGAAGATGAGCTGTTCAAAGACTCACCGGGTGTGGTCACCGGACTGGCCTGGACAAGCATGGGTGGTGCCACTCTGCAGATCGAGGCCACCGCGATGCTGAGCAAAAACAAAGGGTTCAAGCAGACCGGACAACTCGGCAAAGTCATGGTCGAGAGTTCCGAGATCGCCTACTCCTACGTCATGGGTCATCTCGACACCTACGACATCCCCCTCGACTACTTCGACAGCCACTTTATTCACCTGCATGTACCGGCGGGAGCCACCCCCAAGGATGGACCTTCGGCCGGGGTCACCATGACTACCGCACTGCTGTCGATGATTAAGAATCAGCCGGTCAGAAAGAAACTGGGCATGACCGGAGAATTGACTTTGACCGGGCAGGTCCTGCCCATCGGTGGCGTCAAAGAAAAAACCATTGCCTCACGCCGGGCCGGACTGAAAACCCTGATTTTCCCCCACGATAACAAGAAAGATTTTGATGAACTCCCCGACTATCTGCGTGAAGGGTTAGACGTTCACTTCGTCAAAACCTATGCAGATGTTTTTAAAATCGCTTTCACCTCATAGAATCTGGAGCACACGAAATGTCCCCCGAAGAGATAAAAACAGCCCTGCTCGGGCTGTCCGATGACGACAAAAAAGCATTTATTCTCGATACGCTGCCGACCCTCACCCAGGAAGTGATCAAAGATCCGGCCTTTATGATGCAACTGTTCCCCGTCATGCTCGGCATCCTCAAAGAGAGCGGCATGGACCTGCAGCAACTGGTCCAGTTGGCCGCCATGTTCGGCGGACAAGAGGAGAACAGTTGATTCCCGTTGACGGAATTTGTGACTGCTGTTAGGTTTAACACCGTTATGACTATCGAACAGACAAAAAACATCCAACTGTATTGGTGGTGGCGCTCGAACTAAGGAGCGGCCACATCAGTTGTTGCCGCAAAAAAACTTGCGGCCGACACATATTCAAAAAGCCGCGGCCAATACCGCGGCTTTTTGTTTTTGACTGAAAGTTTTTTTAATTTTCACATAGTAGCCCGTAACGAGAAACGAGCAATTCCCCCCAAAAAAAATCAGGGAAGCCGGAAAAGCCCGCAGAGCCGTACTGAAGTATGCCACACAAAAAGCTTGACGGAGCCTGACGCAGAATTTGAGGAAAAGGGCCGTTTCCAAAACAAGAGGATATCATGAGAGTTTTATCTGGAATTCAGCCGTCCGGCTCCCTGCACCTGGGGAACTATTTCGGCATGATGAAAAAGATGATCGAGTACCAGGAGAACGAGGAGCTGTTCTGCTTCATCGCCAACTATCACGCCATGACCAGCGTAAGCGACGGCAAAGCGCTGAGCCAGGGCACCCTGGAAGCGGCAGCCAACTTCCTCGCCCTGGGCATGGACCCGGAAAAGAGCATCTTCTGGGTACAGTCCGATCTACCCGAAGTTCAAGAGCTGACCTGGGTGCTCTCCAACTTCACCCCCATGGGACTGCTGGAGCGCTGCCACAGCTACAAGGACAAAGTTGCCCAGGGGATCAGCCCCAACCACGGACTGTTCGCCTACCCGGTGCTGATGACCGCCGACATCCTGCTGTTCCAGAGCGAAAAAGTCCCGGTCGGCAAGGATCAGAAGCAACACCTGGAAGTGGCGCGCGATATTGCCATCAAGTACAACAACGAGTATGGCGATGTCTTCACCGTCCCAGAACCGGAGATCGATGACAATGTCGCCACCATCCCCGGTCTCGACGGTCGCAAGATGAGTAAAAGCTACGGCAATGCCATCGACCTGTTCCAACCGGAGAAACAGCTGCGCAAGCAGATCATGCGCATCGTCACCGATCCGACCCCAGTGGAAGAAGCGAAAAATCCCGATACCTGCAATATCTACCAGATCTACCGCCTGTTCCTCGACAAGGAACAGCTGGCCGATCTGCGCAAGCGCTACGAGACACCAGGACTGCGCTACGGTGATGTCAAGCAGGAGCTGTTCGAAACCATCCGCGACTTTTTCGCCCCCTTCGCCGAACGTCGTGACGAGCTGCTGGCCGACAAAGACGGGCTACGCAAGATCCTGGAGACAGGTCGCGACAAAGCCCGTTACCACGCGAACAAAACCATGCGCAAGGTCCGAAAAAAAGGCGGGCTGATTTATTAGATCCGTAACGAAGGGGCGGTCGACCGCCCCTTCGTTTCAGTGAACAATCATACGATACGACGACGCAGTCCCATCAACGATGCGAGACCCAGCCCCGTCAAGACAAAGGTCGCCGGTTCAGGCACTGGAGGCACCTCATCTCCCGGCGTCAACGGAAAGTTCTGCAGCATCATCTGATAACCGTAGTCCCCATAGCGACTGAAAAATGAATCACTGCACGTCCCCTCCTCGTCCAATCCCCCTGGGGAACAGTTTTCAAACACCACCTGGGTCGACACCATCAGCGTCCGTCCGTCACAGGACTCAGGAACAACGGGGTTCAACCATTCGAGCTTGGTATAATCCCCCTCTCCGCTGTGATCACCCTTTTCGTTCAGGGTGAAAAAATCTCGACTGCTACCACCGACATAATGGGCCAACCCGGCCTCATTGCGCTTCAAAGGCTGAAGAAACCCCATCCACTCGGTGTCGGTCTCATTCGTCAGATAAAAGTTGAACGTATAGGTAGGCGACTCTTCTGCGTTGGTTAGCGGCAGAAACATGTGCATCGGCGCCAACCGCTCGTACAGCTCGGTATGGACATGCCCGCCGCCGTCATCACTGTCATGACCGCCGCTGTGACCCGATATACCGTCACTGTGCCCTGAACCGCCAACTGGCCCATCCGGGTGGTGTCCATCTTCGTCCGCTTCACTGCGGGTGAAATTCATGGTGATATCGACCACAAGCCCGTCCATCTCGGCAGAAAAGTACCGACTCACATCACCATCCGTCACCTCTCCCCACGGGACGGCACCTCCACGCACCTGGATATCTTCAAGCGAGGTCAGAACCGCTGCCTGAACGCTCATTCCGGGCCAGAAGATTGCCGCCATCAGTATGCACAGCAACAGAGCCCCCCACCGTTTCCACGTACCACTCATCCACAGTCTCCTTTCTGCTAAAGAACCAACGTCATAAACACAAAGGCATTTGTATCGAATGGCGTACAGATAACAATCGGCCAGATGGCGGGTTTCTCTGACCAACAGGCTTAATCCTTTTGGCTCTCTCCTTCTGCCGGATAACCGGCGCAGGTCCCCTTGAGGTGTTGATGAATCGTATCGAGCAGCTCCTCTTCATCACTGGTGCCGACGCTGGCCCTGACGTTGAGCGCAAGCGGCAACAGCCCGATCAGCAGGGTCCGTAGATTGCCGCACCCCTCCTGGCCACCGAAAACTGTCGCTAAGCTGCGGCTGAGGCCTTTGCCGATGACCACCCCTTTTAGAAGATCGAAACGTTTCAGCACCCGGCCACAATAGGGGCTGGGAACCTTCAGAAAAATGGCATGGCAATCGATTATCGCCAGTGAATCACCATCGACCACAACGTCAATGGCAATATCGTGAAACCGGTCCTGCATGGTTCCGGTCAGCAGAATCGATTCGTCGTCCTGCACCTTCACCCGGTATTCAATATCCCGCTTAAACTCTTCCATATTTTTAAGTTTTCGCACCTGTGTTCCTCCCGTCATCTATCGCGGGGTTAATCAATCCGCCCTCGTCCACCGAAACCAGAGGTTCTCTGTCTGTTTTATGCTGTGCGTTGCCAACAGACGCGAACCCAGTTATCTGCATGCATCTGCTATGCCCAGAGGACCGGATCCGTCCCACAAAAAAAGCCCCCGAACAATCGAGGGCCTTTTCTGTGGAACAGCACATTATGCTTGCTACGATCTCATACCTTCTCGGCGACATCCCAGCCGGCTCTGGCCGCTTTAAGGTTGATTTCGAGCAGAGCCGGTTTTTTAAAGGTCTCCGACAGAAAGCCTTCCAGATCTGCCAGTGAGAACATGCCAGTCTTTTGTGCAACAAAACCGAGGACGACCACGTTAGCGGCTTTGACGTTGCCGGCCTCCGAAGCCAGATCGGTCGCCGCGAGAGGGTAAACACGGCCGCTTAAGGTGTCCGGAACCTGATCGATCAGCGAACTGTTGTAGATAATCAGACCATCCTTCGCCACCAGTGGCCCAAATTTTTCCAGCGACGGTCGGTTGAGAGCAACCAGCACATGCGGGTTTTCAACCGCCGGGGAGCCGATCGCTTTTTTACCCACCACGACTGAGCAGTTGGCAACGCCGCCGCGCATCTCCGGACCGTAGGAAGGCAACCAGGTGACCTCCATATTCCGCTCCATCGACAGCTGAGAAACCATCATCCCGAGAGACAGGATACCCTGCCCGCCGAAACCGGCAAATTTAAAGCGCAGTTCGTCCTGCAACATCTCGATTTTCTGGGTATTGTCCTCATCATCGGTGGTCAGGCCAAGTTGTTCAGCCAGTGCGTCGAACTCGACTCGCTCGGCACGGCGCTTGACCTCGCCCCGCTCGTCGACCAAATCCTTAAAGATTCCGAGGGGATACTGCTGACATACCACCTCGTCGATCCAGTCGCAGGAATCCTTGGGATCTTTTTTCCAGTTGGTGGGGCACTGAGACAGAACCTCGATGAACACATAACCCTTTTTGTCCCGCTGAACTTCGAGCCCTTTTTTGATTACCTTGGTCGCCTGGCGAACATTCTTCGGCGTATTGACACCGACGCGGGCCACCAGAGTCGGTGCTTCGAGACCAGCCATCATCTCCGCCATTTTCAGCGGATAGCCATCATTGACGATGCTGCGACCGGTCGGTGAGGTGGTCGAGGTCTGATCGATCAAAGTGGTCGGGGCCAGCTGGCCGCCGGTCATACCGTAGATGTTGTTGTTGACGAAAAAGACGATCATGTTCTCGCCGCGGTTGGCGGCGTGGATGGCGTTACTGGTGCCGATCGCCGCCAGGTCACCGTCGCCCTGGTAGGAGATGGTAACACTGTCGGGGTTAGCTCGGGCGACGCCGGTAGCCACCGCCGAAGCGCGACCGTGGGCCGCCGAAACGCTGGCACTTTCAAAGTAGTAATAGATAAAGACACCGCAGCCGACAGGACCGACAAAGATGGCCTGGTCCTGCAGACCGAGTTCGGCGATCTGATCAGCGATGATCTTGTTGAGGGTACCGTGACCGCAACCGGGGCAGTAGTGGGTGGTCTTCTGCATGCTCGGTTTGCGGGTGAAGGTGTCGAAGAAGGCCGGGGATTTTTCAAATACTTTAGTCATTTCTCGCCTCCTGCAGCAACATCTCGGCCTGTTCAACCAGCTCGCCCAATTCCGGCAGATTACCACCGACCCGGCCGTAGTGTTTCACCTTATGACCCGGCAGCGCCAGGCGGACATCTTCGACAAACTGGCCGCAGCTCAATTCGACGGAGAGCACCGGTATGCCCGGTTTGACAACATCCTGATAGGTTCTGCTCGGGAACGGCCAGAGAGTCTGGGGTCGAATCAAGGTCGCATCGATACCGCGCTCATTGAGCTGATCGACCACGCTGCGCAGCATCCGGCCGGTGATACCGTATCCGGTCAGGACGATATCGGGCACATCGGCACCGTAGACTTCAGCCTTCGCTTCCTGCTCGCTGATCTCGGCGTACTTGGCGTGCAGCCCGTTGATGTGCTCTTCCATATCGTCGAAATCGAGGTAGATGGAGGTGACCAGATTGTCGTTGCTGTGTGGTTTAGCATCGAGGGCCCACGGCTTTTCACTGCGGTGGGTTTCGACTTCGCGGATATCGATCGGCTCCATCATCTGACCTAATGTGGCATCGGTGAGAATAAAAACCGGGCTGCGCCATTTGTCGGCCAGATCGAAGGCTTCGATACTCATCCGGTAGGTCTCCTCGACCGAGGCCGGAGCCAGAACGATGGCACGGTAATCGCCGTGGCCGCCCCCCTTAACAACCTGAAAGTAGTCGCTCTGCTCCGGGCCGATATTGCCGAGACCGGGACCGACCCGCTGAACATCGACGATGACGCAGGGCAGCTGAGCGCCGGCCAGATAGGAGATCCCCTCCATCTTCAGACTGACACCGGGACCAGAACTGGCCGTCATGACCCGCTGGCCCGAAGAGGCCGCACCGAACACCATATTGATGGCGCCGACTTCGCACTCGGCCTGAACAAACACCTTACCGAGCGGCAGAAAGTTTTCACTGGCCGCGTGGGCGATTTCGCTGGCCGGAGTGATCGGATACCCGTAATAGGCATCGCAACCGGCGACGAGGGCACCGATCACCACCGCCTCGTTTCCTTTTACCAATTTTTTCAAAACAGAGTCTCCTGTTGACGGATAAGTCTCGTTACGGCTTGACCACAGTGACTGCACCCGGTTCCGGACAGATCAGGTAGCAGTTTGCGCAACCGATGCAGCCGTCTTTAGCGACAACGGTGGTCGGGTAGCCGAGCTCGTTGATCTTGTCAGATGCGGCCAGAATGTCTTTCGGGCAGTGGATGATGCAGAGGCCGCAGGCCTTGCACAGGTCCTAATGAATCACCACCGATGGTTTATCTTTCTGCTTTTGTTCCACGTTGTCCTCACTCAAATACTGTGGCGTTAATGCCGAGTTTTTCACAGGCTATCTCACGCAGCCTGTATTTCTGAATTTTGCCACTGGCCGTCATCGGGTAGGCATCAACAAAGATGACATGCTTCGGTTTCTTATAGGGAGCGATGCGGCTGCGGGTAAAGTCGATGACATCCTCTTCGGTGATATCCGCACCCTCTTTTTTGATGATGAAAGCCCCCACTACTTCGCCATATTTTTCGTCTGGGATACCGACCACCTGCACGTCAAGGACACCCTCCATGGTGTAGAGGAATTCCTCGATCTCCCGCGGGTAGATGTTCTCGCCACCGCGGATGATCATATCCTTGATGCGGCCGGTGATCTTGTAGTAGCCGTCGGCGTCAACCTCGGCCTGATCCCCGGAGTGCAGCCAGCCGTCGGTGTCGATGGCGATGGCGGTCTGCTCGGGCATATTGTAGTAGCCCTTCATGACGTTGTAACCACGACAGCAGAGCTCACCCCGCTCGCCGACACCACATTCTTCACCAGTGTCCGGATCGACCAGCTTGACTTCGATCTCCGGTAGTGCGGCGCCGACGGTGCCGGTGCGCTGTGCTACAGAATCATCGGTGCGGGTCTGGGTGATGACCGGCGAAGCCTCGGTTAAGCCGTAGGCAATGGTGATATCGGTACAGTTCATCTTGTCCATCACCTGCCGCATGGTCTCTTCCGGACAGGGAGAACCGGCCATGATGCCGGTGCGCAGGGAACTCATGTCGAACATGTCGAACATCGGGTGGGCCAGTTCGGCAATGAACATGGTCGGCACACCATAAACGGCCGTGCATTTTTCTTTTTGCACCGCTGCCAGAACCATCAATGGGTCGAACAGTTCCAGCGGCACCAGTGTCGTGCCGTGAGTCAGCGCCGCCATCACCCCGAGCACGCAGCCAAAGCAGTGAAACAGCGGCACCGGCAGGCAGAGCCGATCGATCTCACTGAATTTCTGGCGGTCGCCGATGTAGTAACCATTATTAAGGATATTGTAGTGGCTGAGCTGGACCCCCTTAGGAAAACCGGTCGTTCCCGAGGTGTACTGCATATTGATAACATCGTGGGGACTCAGCGATTTTTTGATCGCGTCCAGTGCGCTGTTGTCCGACTGGTCACCGAGCAACATCAGCTCGCGGGTGTTGTACATGCCCCGGTGCTTCTCCTGACCGATAAATATAACGCTGCGCAGCTCCGGGAACTTTTCGCTCTTGAGCTGACCACGCTGGCTGGTCTTGAGCTCGGGGATCAGCTCATTGACCGTCTGCAGATAGTCGTGATCACGGAAGTTGCCGATCAGCGCCAACGCCTTGAGATCGGCCTGTTTGACCAGGTATTCCAGTTCAAAGCTGCGGTAGTGGGTATTAATGGTCACCAGAACCGCGCCGATTTTGGCGGTGGCGAACATAAAAGTGGTCCAGTCGGGGACGTTGGTCGCCCAGATCCCGACGTTGTCGCCCTTGCCAATACCGATCTCCAGCAGCCCCTTGGCGAGCTGATCGACCCGCTCATCAAACTGGCGGAAAGTCCAGCGCAGGTCGCGGTCGGGGTAGACGATAAATTCATGATCGGGCAGGCGGCGGACCTGATCTTCAAAAAACGCCCCGATGGTTTTATCTGTATAAGGCATGACCCAAATCTCCTAGCAGGGTGCGTAGACGACAGCGAGGATTTTTGCCGTTTCGGCGCCTCTGGCGTGAACATCGTGAGGCACGATCGAGTCGTAGTAGATGCTCTGACCCGCTTCCAGCTCGTAGCTGGTTTTGCCGTAGTTGATCTGGATAGCTCCGGACAGTACATAGATGAATTCTTCACCCTCATGTCCGCAGAGGGGCGGGGCCTCGCCGCTGCGTGGCTTGACGTCGATCATGAACGGTTCCATATGACGATCTTTTTTGTTCACAGCCATCGAGGTGAAATCGAGATTGCTGCTGGTGGCCTGCGGATCTTTGCCGGAAAAACGGATCACTTGCGGTGACTGCACACCATCGAAAACGGCAGGACCGTCTACGGGGGCATCATCCATCAGCGTCCCGAGACGCTCACCCAGAGCACGGTAGATCTCCATCAACGGCGACAGTGACGGCACCAGCGCGCCCGCTTCGATCTGCCGGATCTGGTCCACGTGGCATTGGCTCTGTTCGGCCAGCTGTTCAACGCTCATTTCTTTCATTTCACGCAGTTGGCGGACTTTGGTTCCGACGGTGTTTTCAGCAGACATGGGTGGCTCCTTTGGCTCTAAAATCGTATCGCTATCTGTTCTGAATCGGTGGGTCTGAGGCTCTCAAGAACGATACAAATTGCCCGATATGATCATAATCGTCAAGTTTGAAGTTCAAACGGTGCCGCGCCACGGACCGATGTCAGACATGGGAGGGCTGCCATCAACCATTCGACCCGATCCAAAAGGAAACGTCGCGGCCCTGCAGTCACAAAAATTGGTGGTATCGTTGTAGACAATGAAGGACACATCGACAACGGGGAGGTCAAACAGATGGAAATTCTTCGTATCTGGTACTGCAGCTGTTCAGGAAAACCGCTTGAACTGGAAAACGATGCTCACCTGGAAGAAGAAGAGCATGAGCCGGTCTGCCCCCGTTGCGGGGCCTCACCCTCATCCGACCCCAAACACAGCATCAGCTTTCGCGATCAGGACACCCGGGACGAATAACGTATGGTCGTCACGGGGACGGGGTCACTTCGCGGACAAAAAACAGGAAAGCCATCACCGGACGACGGCTGCTTTCACTCATGGCAAACTGCATCCGCTCAAAGATTCACCCCTGCGCCGACCACTCGTTGAGAAGGTTTTCCAAGACGGAGTCTTCTACCTGGCTGGTTTCAACCACCTTATATGTCATCATCTCCGCGTATCTCCTCTGGTGTCAGACCGACTCGGCTCCGGGCCGCCTTGCCAATCTACAACCACTTTGGTAATATATAAACAAGCAACAACATTACGGCGCTCCCGACTTCCTCCTGGTCGGGGCGCCTATTTTTTTGAACTGCCTTTTCGGTGGGATTCCAGCGCCGCGACACGCTCCAGCAGTGGAGGATGGCTGTAGTAAAACCACGCATAAAGGGGATGAGGATAGAGCTGACTAAGATTTTCACTGGCAAGTTTCACCAGCCCCGTTGCCAGAGCGTCTCCACCTCCCACAAGGTTGCGGGCGAAGCGATCAGCGTCCCATTCCTGACGCCGCGACCACCAACTGCTGATCGGGCTCCAGAAAAATCCGATCAATCCTCCGAGCCAGGCGAGAAGAAAAATCTGCCCGTACAGGCTGAGCGCAGCGATGCCGAACCAATGGCTCAGAACCTGCTGCTGCAACAACCAGAAAGCGGCATAACAACAGAACAACACGGCGACCTGTCCCTTGATCAATCGTTGACGGATATGGCCGCGCTGCCAGTGTCCCAACTCATGGGCCAACACCGCAAGCAACTCGGTATGATTCAACTGGTTCAGCAGGGTGTCAAAAAAGACCACCCGCTTTACCCGGCCGATGCCGGTAAAATAAGCGTTACTGTGACCGCTGCGGCGAGAAGCATCGACCTGCAGGACCGTTCCGGCTTCCAGCCCGGCACGCTTTAGCAGCTGACCGACCTGCGTTTCCAGCTCCCGATCCTGCAGAGGTGTCATCTTAAAAAAGAACGGTTCGATCAATACCGGAGACACATAAAGCAAAAACAGGCTGAGGCAGGCCCAGAACACCCAGACCCACAACCACCAGCTGTGAGGAAATGTTTCGATCAACCACAACGAGCCACCGACCAGGACAGAAAACAGGACAGCACCGATCAGCAGCGATTTGATCAGGTCGGAACACCAGAGCGACAGGCTCATACGGTTAAAACCGAAGCGTGCCTCGAGGACAAAATTGCGATACAGCGAAAACGGCACTCCCCACAAAACCTGCACCGCCCCCAGCAGAAGAAAAAAGAGCAGCCCCTGAATCAGTCCATGGGAGGTCAGTGACACGACCCATTGATCGTACCAGGACAGCAGCCCGCTGAAGATAAACGCGATCGTCACCAGACTGCCGCCAGCGTCTTCCAGCAGACCGAGATGCCCCCTGGCCTGGTTGTAGCGGTTGCCCTCCTGCAGCCGCTTTTCATCAAATCGCCCGGCAAATGCCGCCGGCAGAGCCGGTTTCGGTCGCCTCTGATAGCTCAGGTTCAACCCATCCAGCAGCAGTCTGCCGATAACAACAGCGAGCGCCAGCCCGAGAACCAAGAGGGAAACGCTCACAGCTCTACCCGTTCCTTGCGGAGAATATCCCCCGGTGCCGCCCAGTCCGGCAAGGCGATACGAACCTGCGCATTGGGCTGACTGACCGCGCACACCTCACCATCGAGAGACTCGATCCGTTCCAGGCGGTAGCGGCACTGCCGCATCTCCGGGCCGATCAACTCCACCTCATCGCCCGGCACAAAGCGATTTTTCCCATCGACATACAGCCCATTCTCTCCCGAACGGACCACGCCGATATAATCGTAGCTGCGGATGTAATGAGTATCCGCCGGATTGATTTTTGCGTCTTCTCGGCCGAACAGAAATCCGTTGTCGTAGGGCCTGTGACTGACCTTCTCCAGCTCCTGACGCCACAAGGGATCGATGGTGCTGTCCCCCGCCTGAATCCGGTCGAGAGCCGCCCGGTAGATGCGGGTGGTTGCGGCCACATAGTAAATCGTCTTCATCCGCCCTTCGATCTTGAAACTGTCGATCCCGGCCGCAACCAGCTGAGGAACATGTTCAATCAGACAGAGATCACGGCTGTTGAGCAGATAACTGCCACGAAAATCTTCCTCGAAGGTCATCGCCGCGCCCGGGCGCATCTCCTCGACCAGAGCGTAGTTCCAGCGACAGGGCTGAGCACAATCCCCGCGGTTGGCGCTGCGATCGAGCATCGCCGCGGACAGCAGGCAACGGCCTGAATGGGCGACACACATGGCCCCGTGAACAAAACATTCCAGCTCCACCCTGGTCGCCTGCGCAAATTCGGTCATGTCCTGCAGACTCAGTTCGCGGGCCAGATTGACCCGGCAGGCACCCTGCTGACGCCAGAATTCCGCAGCCGCCGGATTACATGTGTTGGCCTGGGTTGATATATGAATGGGTCGCTGCGGATCGATCCGGCGGATCAGGGCGAACACTCCGGGGTCGGCCACGATGTACGCATCGAGTTCGAGGGGGCGCAGCTCTTCGAGATAATGTTCCAGCACGGTCAATTCTTCCGGGCGCAATGAGGCGTTTAAGGTCAGGTAGATTTTGACCCCGGCGGCCCGGGTTAAGGTCCGTGCCTGCCGCAGCTGCCCCAGAGAGAAGTTGCCGGCATTGGCCCGCAGTCCAAAAGCGCCACCGCCCAGATAAACAGCATCAGCGCCATAGCGGATCGCGGTCTGTAATTTTTCGAGATCACCGGCCGGAACCAGCAATTCAAGAGATCGATTTGTCACGTTTCATCCTCTAAAAAAAAAACAAGAAAGCCCGCCCTGAGGACAGGACAGGCGGCTGACATTCACCCATACCGGTATCCGCTTCGACAGGCCGGTGTTTACTTTCTGCAGTTAACGGGAGTCCAAAAAGCAGGTCAAGCAGAAGCCAGCGGCAGGGTGAACGTTACCCGGGTCCACGCCCCGAGCTCGCTCTCGACCTTGATCGTACCACCATGAGCTTCGACAATCGACTTGGCGATCGACATCCCCAGCCCTAATCCGGACACCGCTGTATTCGACAGATCGACACGGTAGAAGCGCTCGAAGATCCGTTCGAGCTGCTCGGTGGTCATCCCGATTCCATTATCCTCAACCTCGAGTCGGAACAGATCTCCATCAACCCTGGCTTGCACACGAATCTGTCGTTTGGTTGAAGAATATTTGACCGCGTTGCTGAGCAGATTGTCCATCACCTGGCACAGTCGGGCGCCGTCAACCGACAACGTCAGATCGTCAGCCGCTTCCCAGTTCAACAGGAATTGCCAGTCAGGAAATTCCTTCCGGAAACAATCGACCGCGGCGCTGATCGTATCCTGGATCCGGCATTCGCTACATTCCAGCTGCACACTCCGACCTGCTTCGATCCGCCCAACATCTAGAAGATCATCAACAATCCGCTCCAAGGCCTGGGCTTTTTCGTGAATAATAGCAAGATACTCTTTCTGCTCAGCAGGCAAATGGTTCTGCTCCAGCAGAATCTCTGAAAACCCAAAGATCGTCGTCAACGGCGTATTGAGCTCATGTGCCGCCGTGGCAATAAACTCTCGCTTCATGCGATCGATCTCGCGTTCCCCCGTCATATCGTGAATAGCCACCACATTCTGATCGCCCATGACGGAAACATGAAACAGGATATCCTTTACCGTACCGTCCTTGCAGGTCACACGAAATTCCCGCGGGGCAAATTCGCCGTTTCCTGCAGCGACCCTGGTAAACGCGTCATTCCAATCATTCTGAACCATTTCCCGATATACCGGATCAGGATAAGCCCTAAGCCACCACGCGCTCAGGTCCGGAATGTCATTGAGTTGGTAGCCGAGCACCTCGGAAAATCTTCGGTTGATATAAACAATTTTGTCCGGATGTTGAAGAAAAGCCAGCGATACAGGTGAAATTTCGACAAGACTCTGGAGTTGGCGCTCAGCAGCCTGCAGTTTCTTCTCAGCAGCGCGCTGTTCGGTTACGTCATGCCCGACACTCTGCACCCCGACAATCTCACCCTGCTCGTTGTATAGAGGGGTATTCTTCCACTGAACAATCAAACGGCGACCATCTCGGCAGATATTTTCATTCTCTTTGACAGGGAAACGGTGCGGGCGATCCAATATCTCCGGAAGGTCTGCGAGTACAGTGTTGCCGTCTGCATCGACTTTGGGGACGATTGTTTCAAAGAGGTGATGACCGAGCATCTCGGTTTCACTGAAACCGAACAGCTTCTGGACATAGTCGTTCACAAAGGTGCAGCGACCATCCCGATCAACCCGCAGAATACACGCCTGTGAATGCTGAACCAGCTCCCGATACTTACGTTCGCTTTGATCGAGAGCCAGTTTATCCTTCTCTCGCCTCTCCTGCTCAGCCAGCATTTTGGCCAGCCAGAAAGAGCCGAACGGAAAAAAGGCCATCACCGGAAGACTAATCTGAGACAGAATCGGCGCCACATACTGCGAAGGCATAGTCAGCAACAATGCCAGCATACAAACCTGAACGAAAAAACCGAACAGGTAGTATTCCCAACCGCTGAGAGACGCCGCTGGTTTTTTCCGCCAGCCTCCCCATGCAACACCGATCAGACCAGCGACCACAACCCAGAGAACGCCGGTTAAGGTTCCAGCACCACCAGCATAAACCCGGTAAAGTGCGGTCATCACCATGGCGATTGATGTCGGAATCAGCCCAAGGAACAGCCCCCCGACGCTGAGCACAATCGCCCGGGTATCAAAAAAAATCCCCGGTGCCAATTCCCACGGCGTCATCATGACCCCCACTCCGAGAATCCCGAGGGCAAAGCCGCAAAACAACTTTCCCCTGCCGGTCGCACTACGAGGATACAGGCGACCGTACAACGCCCCCATAACAAACAACAGGGCCAGATTGTTTATCAAACCGACAAGGGAAGGATTGGCCATGATGTGGGATCCTTTTCGTCCGCAGAAGAGATCAACTCGCAAATACTGTACTATATAAAACCGCGAGACGATATTACATTCAGTTTGCTCCCGTAAAATCATCGCGCATGGCAGCAGACTTCATGCCGCACAGTACGTGGTGGATTGAAACTTCGAGACAACGAAAGGCCATACCGTGGACTATCCGGCCAGTCGGCAGAAGCATGACGGCTTTCAAACTTGACAACTTCTTAATAAGTCTATAGTTTTTAAAAAATTATCGTCACAGAAGGCAATCACTCTATGGGCCACCAGAACAGACGGTCGACAACATTCAGATATCTCCTGCTGATCTTCAGCGCAGCGGTTATATCTATCGGTGCAACCGGCTGCGCGCCACAACAGGTCACATCTCCGGACTTACGCGCCGAAATCCAGCACCTACAGCAGCAGCAGCAGCAACAGCAGCAACTGCTCAATCAACTCCGGCAGCACCTCGCGGCCCTAAGCGTCCCATCCGATGCCCATCAACCGCCACAGGAGCCGGACCAATCTGCACCGTCATCGATGCCACGCGCTCCCGAAACATCGGGGCACACCGCCCGCCTCCAGCAGAACGACATCGAAACCCTTCAGTCGGCCCAAGCATACCTGCAGGCATTTGCAGACCTGGCAACCGGCCGCTCCCGCGATGCCCACCGTGGTTTTAGCGATTTTCTGCGAACCTTTGAAAACCACCCATTCGCAGCCCATGCACGTTTCTGGCTGGCGGAAGCGAACCTGGCCCTCGGCAACGACGCACAGGCCGTTGAAGCATTAAACGACCTCGCCACCGATCCCGAGACCAAAGAACAGGCCCCGGCCGCCTTAGCCAGACTGGCTCGTTACTACGCGCAGCACGACCGTATTGATCAGGCGAATGAGGCACTGACCCGGCTAAAAACCCAGTTTCCGCAAAGTCCGGAAGCACGCCGGAGTCAGCCGACCGACTTCGATTCGAATCGTTTTCCATAGTCTCCTATTTTGGGGAGGGACATAACAATGAGACCGTTCTCTTTTCTGTTGCTTACCCTGTTTCTGCTGCCAGCACTGTTTCTCGGCCAGCCGACCCGTGCTCAGGATCAGGACCAGACCTACATCATCCAAAAGGGCGATACCCTGTGGGGAATTTCGCAGCGGTTTATCAGCGATCCCTACTACTGGCCGAACCTGTGGGCCGACAACCCCGAAATCACCAACCCGCACCTGATCTATCCCGGTCAAAAGGTCAGAATCCATAACGGGCGGCTGATCTTTATTCCGACCTACACTCCGGCAGCAAAACCGCCACCCGTGGTCGAAGACGAACCGCAGCCGATCCCCGAAGAGCCTCCCCGGACCGTCTCGGTGTTTAAAACTGCGGGCGGCAGCGAAGGATTTATCCTCGCCGGCGAAAAGCCCCTGGGGATCATCATCGACTCTGAAGACAACCGCTCGCTGCTGACCGAAAGCGACACCGTGTTTGTCAAAATGGACAACCCGGACGAGGTCAGCGTCGGCGACACCTACGGCCTTTACAAAAAGGGTGATGAAGTCATCCATCCGGTCACCGAAGAAAAGTTCGGCAACATGATGCACGACCTCGGCTACCTGCAGGTGATCCGAATCGACAACGGCAACGTCATCGCTAAAATCGGCAAGGTTTACCGCGAAGTCGAGCGCGGTGCGGAGCTATATCACTACATTCCTCCGGTCATGAATATCACCCTGAAAAAGAGCGAAACCGAGATGGGCGGCTACATCCTGACCACCAAATCGGAAAAACTGACCCAGGGTCAACAGGACGTCATCTTCGTCGATCTCGGTTTGGAAGACGGACTGACCGTCGGTAACATGATTTACATTTCACGTCCCCGGGTACAGACCGAAAAGAGCCTGTATAAGCCGGATGCACCGCTGCCGGACGATCTGCTTGGCTCTGCCGTAGTGATCGAGTCGCGGGCAAAAACCGCCGCAGCGCTGATCGTAAAGAGTGTCAAGACGATTTACCGGGGCGATCAGATTTTCACCCTCCCCGAATAGTTTTCATCAGGGGTCAGGAGCGTTCCTCCTGTCCCCGTATTCAAAAAGTAAATAACTGTGCCGAGAGGGGGGGGGAAGAAGCGATGTCTGAAGAGCATCTGGCGTTACTCTGGTTTCATATGATTCCGGGTATCGGACGCAGTGCGCTGTTCAAGCTGCGCGAGGGCTTCGCCTCCTTCGTCGCCGCCCGCAACGCAACACCAAACGAGCTCAGGCGACACACCAACCTTTCACCGGCACTAATCAGTGCCATCGCCGGAGCCTCATCGCAAAACTTCCGCCAGGCCCGTCGTCACCTCGATTCCCTGAACGCGCAGCTGATTTCCTTCTGGGACCCGTCCTATCCCGCGCTACTGAAAGAGATCCACGATCCGCCCGCGGTGCTGTACCTGCTCGGCACGCTGCCTGACAACGATGCTTTTGCCATCGTCGGCTCACGCAAAGCGACACCAGGTGGATTGCAGCTCACCGAGGAGATCGCCGCAGAACTTGCAGCGCGTGGCATCACCATCGTCAGTGGTCTCGCTCGCGGAATCGACAGCGCTGCCCACAGCGGGGCACTAAGTGCATCAGGGCCAACCATCGCGGTCCTCGGTTGCGGAATCGACCGGATCTATCCGCCGGAAAACACCCGGCTGTTTCACCGTATCGTCGAGAAAAATGCCGTCATCACCGAATACGCCCCGGGCACGCCGCCGCTGCCGGGACACTTCCCCGGACGCAACCGCATCATCAGCGGTCTCAGCCACGGGACGCTGGTGGTAGAAGCGGCAGAGGGGAGCGGCTCGCTGATCACATGCGACTTTGCGCTGGATCAGGGTCGTGACGTATTTGCCGTGCCCGGAGCCGTTAAAAACAGGACCAGTAGCGGCCCCAATCGGCTGATCAAGGACGGCGCACATGTCGTCACCGACGCCGGGGACATCTTGCAAGCTCTGTGGCCGGCCCTGCCAACGCAACAGCAGCAATCCGTCGAATCCGCACTGCTCGAAAAGCTGAGCGGACAACAGAAAAACCTGTACACAATCCTCGACTCTGAGCCCCGCCATATCGACGAAATCGGCCGGAAATGCGGCTTGACTCCCATGGAGGTTTCCGCTATTTTACTCGACCTAGAACTTCAGGGGGCGGTCCAAGCCCTGCCTGGACGTCACTATATCCGTGGCCAGCTGTCACAGTGAGGACCCATTGCGTGAGCGCGTTCTGGCGATCGTCAACCTGATCGCCACATATGTTCTTAGCTCCGAGCAATCGCCGATCAGCGAACAGGAACTGATAGAAAAACTTCTGTCGGTCGGTTACCAGGTCGACGAAATCGACGATGCGTTCTCTTGGATGGCATCGAACGCCCTGCGACCTGCCACCGACGGGCCGAAATCCGTAGAACCGTTCACAGACCCCACCTATCGGATTTTCAGTCCCCAGGAAAGACAGGCCTTCACCCCTGACGCTCTCGGCTTAATGGTCCGCCTGAGATCGATGGGGATTGTCAGCGACGATTCACTGGAAGAGATTCTGCAGCGCGCCGCACAACAGACCGAAGGACCCGTCGGTCTGCAGGACATCAAGCTGGTGACGGCAATCGTTCTGTTGTCCCGGTCCAGTTCCCTGTGGCAGAAGGAAATCAACTGTATCTTTGACGACGACTGGTCCCGAATTTACCACTGATCCCGACGGGCTGCGCGATCGACGCAGCCTTTTTTTTCGCCGGGTGATGTCACCGTTGACCGTAATCAATGAGGATCACATGGCTCAATCACTGGTGATTGTCGAATCGCCCGCAAAAGCGAAGACAATTGAAAAGTTTCTTGGCAAAGGATACAAGGTTCTGGCTTCGTACGGCCACGTTCGCGCGCTGCCGAGCAAGCAGGGCTCGGTGGACACCGAGCACGACTTCGCGCCCAAGTATCACATCCTGCCCGAAAGCCAGAAACACATCGACCTGCTGAAAAAAGAGGTCGCCAAATGTAGCGAACTGATCCTGGCGACAGACCTCGACCGCGAGGGAGAAGCGATCGCCTGGCACCTGCTGGAAGCCCTGGGGATCGACGAA